>CAYHWZ010000054.1:0-10434 GCA_964359975.1 uncultured Elusimicrobia bacterium
GAAATCCGCCAGATTGTCGTCCGTGTCCTGCGCGGCGAAACTCCGCGGACTCGGAGGGTTTCTTTCAATACTTCCGTTATTGGCGCCACCGCCATGATTGACAGCCGGGTTCAGTCCTTCCGCCGCATTCGCAGTCGAGCCAAAACCTACGCGGTCAACTTCCACGCCGGTCAAGTTCAGCAAACGCAGGTGACCCGCATCGCTCATTCCCGTGCCCCATCCCGCATCCAAGTCGTACGTTACACCCGCCGAATAAGCCGTGGTGTCCGGCACTACCAGATAAAATTTCTGCGCGCCGATCGTCGTCGTTGTAGCAAAACTCACCGAACGCCCGGACGAACCCCAGTTTGTCTGCACATCCTGCGACGTGTCCGTCTTGTACTGCAGTTTCCATCCGGAAATGTCCACCGGCTGACTGGCCGGATTGTAAAGTTCGATGAACTCATCGCTCGCGGAAGCCGAGCCCCGCGTAGCCATCTGAGTGATACGGATTGTGGCAGTTCCCCTCGGACGCGCGGAAATGATCGTTGCCGTTGAATTTATCGCAGACCACAGACTCGCCGAATCTCTAGTCTTTATCGCAAAGTAATAAGTCACGCCATTGGTCAAACCTGTCGCCGTGTACCCGTGCTGAGCACCCGCCGTAATATTAGTCGACATCAGCACCAGGAACGTGGCCGTGGAAAAATCCGTATCATTCATTATCGGTCCGTTCGACGACCAGCGGATATCATATTGACCGCCCGTAATATTGCCGGTAAACCCGTTGTTCCCCGGCGCAATCCAGGTCAAAATAATTTTAGATGAAACACCGCTCAAAGCAGACAGCGTAGTGATTGCCGCAGGCGACGTGTTGTCTACCGAGTAGAACGGAATCGCCGTAGCGCCGTTCGACAACACCCCCGTGTTGCCTACAGAGTCCAATGTTTTGACGCGGAAATAATACGTCACGCTCTCCGTCAATCCCGTGGCCGTATAAGTTTCCGGGAACCCTGACGAATTCGCGCTCTTAGTCTTGGTCGCCGCAGTAGCGGTAGAATAGTCCGTTGCCCAGTCATAATATTGGTAAGTGGTAAACCGTACTTCATAATGGTCAGCCGCACCGGTAGTGCCGTCATCGCCCGGCGCCAGCCAGCTCAACAGCACTTCGTTCGACGAAACAGTATCCGTTGACGCGGACAGATTCGTCACGCCCGCAGGCGCCTGATTGTCCAGCTTGAAGTTGCTGTCCGACACATCGTACGCGGAATATTGCCCCACATCGTTCTTGGCCTTCGCGCGCATCCAGGTGGTCTCGTCCGCGGACCCGTTCAGCGCGTTCGTGGAGAACCATATAATGGTGAACGGCGAACTGGTGTCCGATGAAATGAACACCCACGTCCCGTCGCTCCCGTTTGTAGAGTTGGTGGAATACTCAAATCCGATTTCCGCAATGGACGAACCTGCTCCCGGCGAACCCGTTGCCGTCACCGCCACAGTGCCGCCCACCACTTCACTCCCGTTGGGCACAGTCATTGTCACAGTTGGTTCCTGTGAGTTACCGCCGCTGGAAAATGACAGATTGTACCAGTCCAACCTGTCATTGTCCGAGTCAGTGCCCGCGGGACTGCGGTTAATGGACCGGTTGCTCCCCACACTCGCCGGCGCAGTGGATGTTGCGGTGATTGTGTTGCTCGACGATTCGCTGTAATAACTGCCATAGTTGCCGTACGTCACGCGGTCCAGCACCTGCCCGGCAGAATTTTCCAAAGCCAGCATATCGTTCGTCGTGCTGAACCCGCTCGAACCGAACCCTGAACTCCACGTGATGGTCCCCACCGCAATCGCCGACCAGACCACATACTGACTGTTCCACACATCCGTGGAGAAAGTCAGCAAACGCTTGGCCGTGTTGGAATTTCCGCTGCGGAAACTTGCTCCGCTCAAACTGATGGTAGACGCGCCGAAATTGTAAAGCTCGATATACTCTTCACCGAGCGCCGAACTTCCCGGATTGTAGTAAAGTTCGTTCAGCTTAAGATTGTACCCGCCCGCAGTGTACGCATTTACCGCGCCCTGCGTCGGTGTGGGATCCTTTTCAAAATATACGTCGCCGTCGTAAAGACGCGCGTAGGAAAACTCGACCGTGTCCGTCGTCGGCATGCTCGGTATCACCAGCCGCCCCACCAGCACGCCCCTGTCCGTATACAGTTCATAAGTGTGCGGAGAAGTTGCCGTAATATTATTGGTCAGAGTTTTCGCCGACGCACCGCCGCTTGCCAGAGTGTCCGACGCACCGCCGGTCCAGTTCACCGTGTTGTCCACATAGATCGTCCAGTAAGCCGTGTTGATAGTGCCGCCGGTACGGTTGTAAAGTTCCACCCAGTCCGCGCCCGCGGATCCTCCCGGATAAATTTCGTTCATCACCACCGTCGGACGGTTCGGCGCCCACGCGCTTGGCAGATTGGAAATATCGGAAGTGTTGTTCTTTTCGTCGCGCGACTTGAACGCAAAGTAATATGTAGTGCCCTGCACCAGACCCGACAACAGCGCAAACTGCGATGCGCCCGACCCCGTAGGCGACGGTACCGGCGAACTGGAAGCAAAATTCTGTATACTGTCAAAGTTCGCGCCGTTTATCACTTCCGACGAAAATTTGAGAATGTACGCCGTTGATGTCCCGCTGTTACCGTCGTCACCCGGCGCAGTCCACGTCAGATAAAGCTGTCCCGTGCCCGGCCCCTGCAGCACAGCCAGGTCCGCCAATGCGTTCGGACTCGACACATCCACCTGCGGCAAAGCTGCGGCCTTGTCATTAATGCCCGTCACGTCTTCCGACGAATACCACAGCGAATAGTTGTTGTCCTGGTCTCTCACCTTCACCGCAAAATAATATGTGGACGTGTCCGACAATCCGGAAACCGTCACATACACTTCCGTCATCGGCGCCACACCGGAAGTGGAAACGTCCACCGTAGTCAAAGAACCCAAATCATAGTCCGCGTAACGTATCACGCCCGACGTCCGGTACTTGATGCGGAACAGCCCGCTCGAAATCGTCCCTGTCGTACCGTCTTCGCCCGGCATAGTCCAGCGCAGTTTCACAGAACCGCCGACGTCGCCGGTCAATGCCGTCAGGTTGGAAACAGAAGCCGGAGGTTCGCGTCCCTTGGTCACACGTTGAGCAACATTGGATATCGCGCCGAACCTCCCCGCATTGTCCACCGCTTTGATCGCAAACCAGTAAGTCGTCCTGTCCAGCAACCCGGTGATAGACCCGCTCTGCTGCAGTCCAGCGGCATATGGAGTCAAACTCTGCGCAGCCAAAGTGGATGTGCTGAACGCGCCCGCAGTGATCACTCCCGTCGAAGAATACCGCACCTGATATCCCGTTGCCGTGCCGATGAGATCGTCGTCACCGACCGCAGTCCACGATATCGCCATCTCGCCGCCCGCCACCGTGTCCGTAGACGTGGCCAAATCCGTGATTGACGCCGGAGCAGTGGAATCCGTCATGGCCCAGTTCGTCGCGCCCACGGACATCGGCGAAAGATTCGGAATCTCGTCGCCAATCCACATGCGGAAATAGTAGCTCACCCCGCCGCGCAAATCCTGCACCAGATACTGTCCCGTTGTTCCGAACGAAGCCGAACTCGTCACACGCACAATCCAGTTCGACGAATTGTATGTGTAGCTCGTATAACTCGCGTATTCTATTCTGAACTGACCGTCCGTAATATCACCGATAGTCCCGTCGTCTCCCGGCCATGTCCATGAAAGCAAAATTTCCCCATCCCCGCTCCCGCGCAAAGCGCTCAGAGACGAGACTTTGGACGGAGCTGAACTGTCCAACGATTCAGTCGCACTCGATGAGTTCTGCGGACTGCCCCCTGTCGCAAAGAACAGCCAGTCCACACTATTGTCGCCGGAATCATATCCATTACCCAGCAGGTAGTCCGCGCCGCTCGTGCTCATTGACACAAGAGTGGAACTGTCCCGCGCCTTTCTCTGCAGAGTTTCGTCCGTTCCCAAATCCGCGCCGTTAATGAACTGCGAAGTTTCCGCCCATGCGTCCAAATCCGTGTCCTGAGTTGCCCCGCTGAACGCAATCTGGTCTATAATCGTTGTGCCATCCTGCTTGTAAAGCACCCACCCGCCGGACCCGCCGGAAAGATTGGCGTCGTTCGTTGTGTACGCATCCGCTTGCACGCCGCCAATTTTTGGAATAGGCGGCGCGCTGTTGGTATTGTTGGAAGAAACAAAAAGGAAAAATCCTTTGGCCGGAATTATGCTGTTCACCCATGTCCCCACCCCTGATTGGAAAAGCGTGCTCGCCGAACCGGTATTACTGACATACTTCAAAATCACAGTGCCTCCGTCCACGTTGAACAAGTCAACCGCCTGGTCTGTCGGGTTATAAATTTCGCACCACTCCTGTCCGGCCCCGTACCACCCGATCGCAAACTCGCTGATTACCAGATGCGATGCCGAGATGGCCGCCTTGGCCGTGGCATTAATAGGAAGGTTGGTGGGCAGGAGCGAGCTGTTGCCCAAATCGTTCAGCGCTTTTACCGCAAAGTAATAGTTGGACCCGTACGTCAGATTGTACACCACCCGTGACTCGGACAATCCCGGCGCTTTCGGCGTCCAAGTTTGGGCAAAAGAAGATGCGGCGGCAAAAAGAGTCTCAGACGTGATTGCAAAAGTAGCAAACCGCACCTGATAGGATAACGCACTCTGCGAAACACCGTTCGCATCCGGAGCCGTCCAGGTCAATGTCACTTCGCCCGGGTCCGACCCGGTCAATGCGGACAGATTGGAAATTGCCACCGGAGCCACACTGTCGGACAAAGACTGCGCCGTCGCTGTGTTCGACAATCCGGACGACCAGTTCGAACCTTCGTCCCGCGTCCATATTTTAAAATAGTAACTCACACCCGACGTCAACCCCGTGATTATATAACCCTGGAAAGTCTTTACAGTCTGGCTCGTAGAAACCTTTATACTGTAGTCCGTCTTTGCCCAGTTGGAGAACGCGGCAACCGTTGTGTACTTGATGCGGAACTCTCCGTTCACAATATTTCCCGTCAGATTATCGTCTCCGGGCGAGAACCATTTCAGCCGGATTTCGCCGGGCACATTCGTAGCCAATCCCGTCAACCCTGTCACAGTCGCAGGACCTGTCACATCCGCCGCAGGGTCTGTTACATAAGGAGGCGTCTCAGCAGAGCTGACGCTGTTGTGATGTGCATAAACCGCCGTGGTCATTGCAACGAAATCGTTGGAATTGTCGTTCGTCTCGTACCCGTGCCCTTTTCCATAATCCGATCCGGTGGAAACCATCGAACTGTAAGTCGAACTTGCCTGCGCCTTTCTCACCGCCACTTCATTTGCCGCCGGAGTGCCCCACCCCGTGAACGTTGACGTCTCAATCGTTTGAGTGGAGATGTTGTAAGTCGGCGGAGCGCCCCATCCGATTTTGTCAATCATCCGCTGGACCGGATCGCTCTGTGGGTAACCCAGAATCTGAACTCCGTCCGGATTGACGTTCAAGTTTGTTCCCGCGGCAAAAGTCGCGTCCACAGACGCCCCGGAATACCAGCCCGCATTTGCAATCAGCAGATAACTGTTCGGCTGAATCCACCGTGTCGTGACAGTAGTCAGCGTAACGTTGGCCAGCGCATCGCCCGTACCCGTCGTAAAACTCGCCGCGGAAATAAACCACGCCTCAGTGTCAGGATTATAGAGCTCAATATAAGTCTTGGTCGACGAGTTCACGTCCGGGGCAATCGCGCTGATGACCGGATGGTTGGTGGCTGCGTTTATCAGATTGGATGTTTCGTTCGCCTTCGTGCTGACCGGCACATTCGTGGGCACAGCCGCATAAAGTTCCGCGTCATCCCTTGTCTTCAAAGCGAATGAATAAGTTACGCCGGGAGTCAGGTCCGCAAGTGTCTGAGACCGCTCTGTGCCCGGCGCAGACGGAGTCCACACCGGATCCTGCGTATACAATATTCCCGCCGCATAACCAGTAGAGTTAATGATGCTGAATGTCGCATACCTCAGCTCATATCCCGTCGCATTCCATGTTGTCCCGTCGTCGCCCACCTCAGTCCACCGCAAAATCACCTGCCCTGTTCCCACACCGGTCTCAGCCCTCAGTCCGGTGAGCGCGCCGGGCGCGAACGGATCCGCCAATGCAACCGCGCTCGCATGATTCGCCGCTGCCGCACGGTCATCCATCAGCGAAACATTGCCCGAATCATCCACACTCTTCATCGCAAAATAGTACAGTTGTCCCGGCGTCAGCCCGGTCAGCAAAGATGTCTGCACCGTGCCAGCAGTTTGAGGCGTCGGCACAATTGTATTCTGGCTGGCATTTGTCCGCGCATCAAAATCCGTGCTTGAAAATACCCAGGTAGCGTACCGTATCCTGTAGCTGCTCGCCGTCCCCACTGCGCCGTCGTCTCCCATCGCAGTCCATTTCAGCTGAATCTCGCCCGGATTCGACCCCACCAGCGCGGACAATCCGGAAATGCCTGACGGCGTCACAATATCGTCCGTGATCGTCACCTCCGGGGAACCTGCCAGCAGGTTCACCACCACCGTACCGCTGTCGTCGGAAGCCGTGTAAAATGTCTGCAAAGAGTTCGCGCTGTTCGGAGTGAGCGCATTGGCATAGGTCAACTGAACCGTTGCGCCGCCCGACATGTTGCCCACATGCACAAGCAGTTTTCCAGCAATCCCGGAAATATCAGTGCGTATGGACAGACCATCCGCCAGCACTGTTCCGGGTTCCTCGGTCAGAGCCGTGTCCAGCGTCACGTATCCGGGATTCGCCGAATTCGTATTCTGCGGCGCAGTCCAGCCGGTGGGAATGTCGATCGAAATAATGTGCCGCCTGGAATCCAGGTTCGCTCCGGCATTCGCATACTTGAACACAAACGTGCCCGTGCTCGCAGGACCATACGAAGTTGGAGAGATGGACGCAGTGCCGAACCCGCCCGTCGTCCCCGGATTGCTGTTGGCAATACCGCTCGAAGCGGAGGTACTGTAATACCAGTCGCGCTTGTTGTTCGTATCCGAAGAACTGGCGTCGCGAGCAATCGAGTGACGCGTATCCATTCCCGAAGTGCCGTTGTCGCCCTCGTTCATCACACCGTCAAACGTGGCCGCCGCAGTACCGAGAATAGACCACTGCGCCTGAGTGGACACAGCCAGCGCCGCCGTGATGGCCGTATTGTATTTCGAACCCGACGTCAATCCGGAAAAAGTGTCCGCGCCTTCGTTTGAAAACGCCACAAAGTCCACCGTGCTCCCGGCCACATCCACCAGCGACACCGTACCGTGCGTGCTCTGCAGTTTGCCGAGATTTGCGGAAAAGTCCCACACATTCGGGCGTCCTGCGTCCTCCACATTGTTCTTGTCATTGGCCGCGTTGCAGTTGCCGGCCCCGCCGCAGTCCGAGTTTGCCGTGCCGCCGTCCAGATGCACCACAATATATTCGCCCGTAGCCATAATGCCGGCGCTCACATTCGGTTCATATTGCGAGCCCGACGCATTCCATCCAAACAACGGGAACGACGCGGAAAAACTGCTCGTCACAATCAGCCGCCACCCGTTCGGTGTGAAACTGCCGCCACCTTTCAAAACTTTCAGCTCGATGAAATCCTCGTTATTGGCGTCCAGCGAAATTTCATTGATTACCATTTCCGGCGACACAAGATTCTGCCGCGCATACGCCGTCACATTGTTGGACAACGGCGCCAGATTCCCCTTTTCATCACGCGCCCGCGCCACTATATAGTACGTGACTCCCTGACTCAAGTTCTGCAGAGTCCGGCTTTCCGTTGCCCCGGCCGTGCCTGGAGTCCAGCTCTGCGAATAGGTGGTCGCTGTGGAATAGTCCGCCTCGTCCGTGATCGGTCCCGTCAGCGAATACCTCACAATATAAGTGCCGCCCGGATAATCCGCGCTCAAGTTCTTCGTCGCGTCATCATCGCCCGGCGCAGTCCAGGTAAGCGCGATATCCCCCGGACTCGACCCCGGTATCCCGCTCAAAGTCGCAATCACCGACGGAGACGACACGTCCACCTGCGCCCACGCCGTAGTCACATTGGAAAAATTCGATATGTTGGAAAAATCGTCAATAGAGCGGATGACAAAATAGTAGCTCACCCCGCCCGTCAATCCTGTTACGAAAATCGTCTGCGAAGTCCCGTACGAAAGCGGCGTCGGCACCACCGGATACGTCGACGACATCGTCCACCAACTGTCCGAACTCCCGCTCACCACAAACGTCGCATATTTCACACGGTACGAATAGGCCTGCCCCTGCGTCCCGTCGTCGCCCGGCGCCAGCCAGTTCAGATTAATCCTGCCTTCCGCCGCGCCGCGCACACCGGTCAGACAAGTGATCGCAGACCCGCTTGTCACGTCCAGTACCAGCGTGGATGTGGAATAAGTATTTGAAATCGCGGAAGTGTTCGGTATCTCGTCCAGCGCTTTGATGGCAAACCAGTAAAGCGTGCTGTTCTGCAGATTCTCCACCACATGACTGTCAAAATCTTCCAGCTGACCGCTCGGCAGAGGCGTCCAGCTCTGGTCAACCGCCGTAGCCGTGCTCCAGGCATTTTCTATAATCGGCCCGTCGGACGAATAACGCACCTGATAACTCGTTGCCGTCCCGATAGACCCGTCGTCACCCACAGCAGTCCATTGCAGTTTGATTTTGCCTGCAAGGTCAGTCTTGGCTTCAAGGTCGGCAATCGCGCTGGGCGCAGTCTTGCCCGCGTTCTGCGCATAGTTGGAGGTGCGGTTCGACAGCGCGCCGTAGTTGCCCGCCTCGTCAATACCTTTGATGGCAAAATAGAAAGTCGTGCTGTATTCCAGCCCTGTCAGAGTACGCACCTCCGTCTGACCGAACGACACAGGAGTCCACGCCTGCACATAACTCGACGCGGCGCTGAAAAGCGGTTCCGTTTCCAAGTCGAATGTCGAATATTTCACCACATAACTCGCCAGCGTCCCCGTCGTAGAATCGTCGCCCGGCGCAGTCCACCGCAGAGTCACCTCGCCCGAATCCGTCCCGGTCAAAGCCGTCAGATTCGTCACTCCTCCCGGCAAAAGAGTGTCCTGCAAAGCGTACGCCGACGTCAGATTGGAAAGAGCCGACCATTGATTCGTCACTTCGTCCCGCACTCGCATGCGGAAATAATAAGTGGTCCCTGGCGAAAGTCCCGTTACCAACAAATCCTGGGTTGTGCCCGCAGCCAGCGGAGACGGCGCCGTCGGCTGCACCGCAGTGGCGTTCAGGAAAGCGTCACCCGTAAAATCAAAAGCAGAGTCCGATGAGTACCGCACGTCGAACTGAGTCGCCGTGCCCACCGTCCCGTCGTCGCCCGTCGCAGTCCACTTCAGCAATATCCCGCCCACCGTGCTGATTCCCGCGGTCAACGCAGTCAGAGTGGTCACATCCGACGGTTCGTTGGTGTCCGACCGCGGCTCAATCGGCGAATATGTGTTCTGCAGTTTCGAACTGTAGCTTGACCCATGGTTCACAAAATCGTTGCTGTTGTTGTCCGTGTCCTGACCGTTCCCGCTGAAAAAGTCCCCGCCGCCAGACAACATCCCTGCCGCAGTCGCCGTCAACCCGGACTTTCTTTCCAGACTCCCCGCATCCGCCAAAGCCGTGTCAATCGCCTTCACCGCTTCCGTCGCGTTCGACACATCCGTAGTGCCCCACCCCGCGCGGTCAATCACCACATCATTCTGGTCCGTAATCATGGCGCCGCCGTTGCCCGTCATGCCGGACGTAAAGGTCCCGTCCGCGCTCACTCCGTCCAGAGACGTCACCGTTGCGAATAAAGCATACCCCTTTGACACAATCGTTACCGAGCTCCCGCTCCGCCAGTTGCTGATAGTCTTGGATGTAACGCTATTGCCGGAACTCACCGTCTTCAGCTTAAAGTTCGCCGCGCTGATTGTTATCGGATAAGTCGTCGGATTGTACAGTTCTATATACTCCGTGCCCGCCGACGTCGTGTACGCCGAAACTTCCGAAATCACCAGATGGTTCGGGAACGTGTTGTCCGACGGCACCCGCGCGCTCGTGTTCGACAACTGTGAAACGAACGGCACCTCGTCGCTCGATTTCATCACAAAGTAGTAGAGCACCCCGCCCGTCAACCCCGTCACAGTCAAAGATTCCAGATTACCCGCGGATTGCGGAGAAATGTTCTGCACCACGACAGACGAAATATTGAAATCTGATTCCGTTACAATGTTGCTCGTAGCGTACCGGATATCATAACTCGTCACCGTGCCCGACGTCGCGTCGTCGCCCGGCGCGCTCCAGTTCAGCAAAATAGCCCCTGGCTGACCCGCGTCCAGAGCCGTCAAGTCCGTCACCGTGGTCGGCGACGAAATATCCAGCGCCGCATACGCGCCCGTCGC
>CAYHWZ010000055.1:0-10396 GCA_964359975.1 uncultured Elusimicrobia bacterium
ACCTGGGACTGCACCAACGGTGTTATTGGCTACTCGTGCACGGACGAAGTTATTGCGGCCGCGGCTGAAAGCGGATGCGTGGGTCTGGTCATCGGTGTGGAATCCGGCAACCCGTAAATTCTGCGTCAGATTAAAAAGCCCGGCACACGCGAAACTTTTATGAAAGCCGCCAGCGTGCTGCGCAAGTTTGAAAAAATCAATTCGCGCGCGTTCCTCATGCTCGGGTTTCCGAACGAAACTTACCGCATGCTGCTCGACACCATCGACCTTGCTCTGCAGATGGATCTGGACTGGTACTCGACGACAATCCTTCAGCCGCTGCCCAATACGCCCATATTTGACTTCATGGTGAGGCAGGGATTGGTGACGTCGGTCAATTTCCAGGACATCCGGTTTTCCAACGGTGTGTACGGTAAATTGCGTCAGAAAGTGAACAATCTGGACATGCTCAAATCCAGTCTGCAGGATGCGTTTAACCACGTGGACCTGGACACGGTGCCGACGGGCGAAAAGCTCGACGATATCTGGGCGTACATGAACTATCATTTGAATTTCAAGCGTTTGTTCAAACTGGAAAAGCGCGCGAAACTGGAGCAGATGTACCGTTACGTCAAGAACATCGCGGAGATTGTGGCGCCGGAGAGCGGGTTTGCGATGTATTTCACCGGCTATCTGCAGCACAAACTTTACGGGAAGATCGACCAGGATGTGATTGACAAGCTGGACGAAAGTCTGAAAAATTCGCCCTATTGGGCCGGACGATTTGAGGAGTTTGCTTTATCCGTAGATCATCTCAAAACGCGCGTATTCCCGGCATACACTAAATAAAAGCGGTCCGGTAATTTATCATGGTGCTGCTGCAGTCAAAGGAATCGCGCGCGGATTCCTATTCAAAGCTCGCGGAAATGCTGCCGCTGGAAACGCCCATCACGCTGATGGTGGATCCGGCGAACCGGTGCAATTTCCGGTGCACGTTCTGTCCGACTGGCGACTATGACCTGCTGGCTGCAGTGAAAAGGCCGGTCGGCGTGATGGATTTTGCGCTCTTTTGCAAGATTGTGGACGATATGTCCGCGTTTCCGGGTAAGGTGAAATCGCTCCGGCTGTACAAGGACGGCGAACCTTTTCTCAATCCGCGGCTGGCGGACATGGTCCGTTACGCGCGAGAAAAATCGGTGGCTGAGGAAATTTATATTATTTCCAATGGGTCTGCCATCACTGAAAAATCCGCGGTAGGCGTGATTGAGGCGGGGTTGGACCGGCTGAGGATTTCCATCGAGCATGTGAACAGCGCAAAGTATAAAGAGTTGACGCTGACGTACTCCAACTATGACGCGATTTTGAAGAATGTGAAGTTTGTTTTTGAAGAGAAACAGAGGCGGAAGAGCGCGCTGCATGTGAACGCGAAAATCGTGGACACGGGTCTGAAACCGGATGAGTTGGAAAAGTTCCGCAGGGATTTCGGGCCGATATCGGATTCGTTGACCGTGGAAACTCTGATGGGATGGAGTCAGTCGTCGGCAAAGGACTGGACACTGGGCACATCGCCGGACAAGGGGATTGACGGTGAATCTTCGCTCAACGATATCCAGGTCTGTCCCCAGCCGTTCAAGGGGCTGGCGGTGAATTTTGACGGGACAGTGTCGGTCTGCTGTGTGGACTGGAGTCACGGGACGCTGGTGGGAGATTTGAAGACTGAGAGTCTGGTTTCCGTCTGGAATGGTCCGAAACTGCGCGCGTTCCGGCTGCTGCATCTGGCGAAACAGCGGGCAAAGATTGCGGCGTGCGCGGATTGTCACTACATCAAGGGGCATCATCCGTTCACACGGCTGGACGAGGACGCGGAACGGTTGACGGCAAAATTTACTGATGGAGCTCCGCTGACGGAAAAAGATTTGAGCGATTCGGCGCGGCAATTTGCAGGTATGGGGGCGGCAAAATTATGAGACCTAAAATTGAATTCGACCTGAACTTGATCAAGAAGTATGAAAAGGTGAAACCGCCTTTCTACACGACCTATCCGACGGGCGGGGAATGGTCCAACGACTTTAATTCCGACGATTATCTGCGCGCGCTGGAAGAGGCATTGCCGCAAGGGCGCGAGGTGCCGATGGCGCTTTACGTGCATATTCCTTTTTGCGCAAAGCTCTGCTACTTCTGTTTCTGTATTACTATCATCACCAATGACCGGAACAAGATCAACAGTTTTACCGACTATTTGTTCCGCGAGATTGACATGCTGTGCGAGTTCTTCAAGAAAAAGAACATCCGTCCGAAGGTAAAGGAAATCCATCTCGGCGGAGGCACTCCGACACATCTGACGCGTCCGGAATTCGACGCTATGATCGACAAGCTGAAACAGTTGGCGGATGTCAATCATCTCGACGAGTTTGCGCTGGAAATCGACCCTCGTACCGTGCAGAAAGAAGACCTGCCGTACTATTTCAGCAAGGGGATAAACCGGATATCGTTCGGCATTCAGGACTTTGAACCAAAGGTACAGAAGGCCATCAACCGCATCCATTCGCCGGAACTCATCTCGTCGTTCATCACTCCGGATTTGCGTAAATGCAGTGTGAACTTTGACTTGATATACGGTCTGCCTCAGCAGACGCGCGAATCTCTTAAAAGCACGATTCAGGAAGTGAAGAAGATGGCGCCGGACCGGATCTCACTTTACAATTATGACCACACGCCGGGCATTCACAGTCATATGCATTTCCTCGACAAGTACGATATCCCGACGGTGGACCTTAAAACGCAGATGTATCTGGACTCTGTGCAGGATCTGCTGGAAAACGGATATGAGTGGATTGGGATAGATCATTTTTCCAAGGAGACAGACAAGCTGGCCAAGGCGGCGAAAGGGCGGACTCTGGGGCGTAACCTCAACGGTTACACCACGGACCGCACTTACGATGTGGAGCTGGGACTGGGACCGTCGAGTATCGGCTGTTTCGGGCGGTTTTATGCGCAGAGTATCAAGACTTTGCCGGAATATTATCAGGCCCTCGACGCGGGCAAGTTTCCCATTCTGCGCGGGTACCGGCTTACCGACGACGACATTATCCGGCGCGACGTGATTCTGCGAATCATCTGTAACGGGTATGTGAGCAAGAAAGAGATTGAACAGCAGCATAAGATAGCTTTTGACGATTACTTTGCGGTCGAGCTGGCTTCGCTGAAGAACTATATTGACGACGGTCTGGTCGAGGTAACGGCTGAAGCGGTGAACGTGCATCCGGTCGGGCGGTTCTTTGTGCAGCATATTGCGCGCGAATTCGACAAGTATCTGCGCGACAAGAGCAAGAGTTATGTGCGCACGCATGAGGCGATCAAGAAACATATAGAAGGAGCGGCAAAAAGCTGACAGTCGGTCACAATGATTAAGGCCACTCACTGCCCGGAGCCCGGGCCCGGAAAACTGCATCCCTCTCACCGCAACGAAGATTTGGAGTCGTATACCGAACTTCTCAGGGAAAAGTACCGCCCGAAAAAGTCCATCCTGCTTATCCAGGTGCCCCAGCTTCAGTTTCATTCGTTTGACCGAAGTATTGCCAAAGACCGATGTTACTATGCCTATCCTCCGACAGGTCTGCAGTGGATTGCAAAATCCCTGGAAAACCGCGACGTGCAGGTGGACATCCTGGACCTGAACTATGAACTGCTGAAGCGCGTGTCCGAGGACGAATCGTTCGAGGTCAAAGACTGGCTCAAATTGCTTGACGAATATCTGGAAAAACATGATCCGTCCATCGTCGGTGTGACGTGCATCAATGTTTCCAAACTTTTTGAAGGGGACAACCCGTTCACTCAGCTGCTGGAACATTTGAAAAAGAAGGAGCGGCACATTGTGATGAGCGGCGGAGCATCAGCGCTGAACCATTATTCGGATCTGCTGAAAATGGGTCTGTGTCATTTCATCTTCGATGGTGAGGGGGAACATCAGATCAATTTTTTGCTGGATGCGCTTTTCCGAGAGGACAACGGGTATCCGCCTTCGTGCAAGATTCTGTTCCATCATAACGGCAAAGTGACCAAAAGCCGGGGCGAGGATTCGTTCTTTCAGTTTAAGGGAAATCTCATCAGTACGTACAAATATATACCGATTGAAAAGTATCACGAAGTGGGCGTGCTGAACCATTTTTCGAGGATATCGGGTCTGGATAAACCGTTTGCGCCCATCCAGCTCGGACGCGGGTGCAGGGCCAACTGTATGTTTTGCGGCGTGACCAAGTTCATGGGCCGCGATGTGCGTGCCTGTCCGCCGAATGATTTGCTGGATGAAATCACCTATCTGGTTGAACAAAAAGGCGTGCGGCATTTTGAATGGCTCGATGATGATCTGCTCGGCGAAGCGGATGCGCTGAAGGAAGTGCTGAAGGGTATGGCGGAACTGCGCAAAAAGTATGGCATCACCTGGTACGCGAACAATGGTCTGATAGCGGCGTTCATTACGGACGAACTGCTTAAACTGATGGTGGATTCGGGCAGTCTCGGATTCAAGATCGGCGTGGAGTCCGGCAACGCGGACATGCTCAAACGTATCCGCAAACCTGCGACTTTGGGAAAGGTACGGCGCGCGTGCGAACTCATCAACCGGTACCCGTCGCTGATGGCGCAGGGCAACTATATCATTGGATTTTTTGCGGAGGAGACGTTCGGGCAAATGCTGGACAGTTACCGGCTGGCATGCGAAACGCGGCTGGACTGGACTTCGTTTTCCGTGTTTCAGTTCACCAGCACGCCGGCAATTGTGCAGGATAAACTGAAGAAAAAGGATCTCGGTGATACGGCTGTGATACCGGCCAGGGACCGTCCCGACGGGCGTCTCACGACGGAAAATGTGGTGATGGGACCGGAAGTTTTTAATCTGCCGAAAGATCTGGTGCCGTCGCCGGACCAGGTTAGGCAGATTTGGCTGGCGTTCAATCTGTCGTGCAACTATTTTGCGAACAAGAACCTGCGTCCGGGCGGGAACCACGCGAAGTTCACCACATGGACCTCGACGCTGGAAGTGACTTATCCGTACAACGCGTATATCCCGCTGTTCACTGCGCTTGGGTATGTCCTGCAGGGCAACATGGCGTCTGCGGACCGGCATCTGGAACGGGCCCGGACTAATTTGGGCAAAGACAATTACTGGCGGGAAATCGCCGAGAGGTTCGAGCTGGCTCCGCTTTACAAAGATTTCCCTCGTGAACCGCAGAAAGTGTATGATGTTTTGGAAAAACTGAGCAGCAGATACCGTCCATGGACAGGAGATATGTGAACCGAATATGAACAACAAATTTTTGGCAGAATGGGGAAAAGTGGACCGCCCTGAAACGCACCCCAGCCGTATGCGCGGTGTGCAGATTATGGAGTGGCAGGAATTCCGGAAACAGGTGCTTGGTCAGGATACCGGTTTTGTGCAGGAACTGGTGTCCAATCTTTATGCAGGCGATGTGTATGTGCTGAGACATTCATATCCGGCAGATTTCTGCGAGCGGCTCAAGCTGGGTGCATACAAGTGGGGACAGAAAATGGACCAGAGTTTCCACCAGATGCTGGAAGGATGCCCGAATTTTCACCGCGTGGTGAATAAGGACCTGGCTGGCAAGTACAGTTTTCAGAGAATCCTGCACCATTATTATTTTTACCGCTGGAATGTGGACGAACTGGACCTGTGGAAAATGATTGACGAGCGGTGGAGCATTCTCAAATTTCTCGGCGGATTCGCGCTCGATGAGTATGTGAAGAATACGCCCAAGGATGGAATTGTGGACCGCATTCATGTGCACCATTATCCATCGGGAGCGGGCGAAATCGAGACGCACTCGGACCCGTACCGCAGGCAGCGCACTATCATGGGAGCGCAGATCAGCGAAAAGGGCAAGGATTATAAGACCGGCGGACTGTACTACGTGGACCGCAGCGACAAGAAAATCCTGATTGACGACCAGATACAGCTCGGAGACACTTATATTTCGTTTCCCACCGTGCATCACGGAGTGGAAACAATTGACAAGGGCACAACAGTGGATTGGAGTCATATCAGCGGGCGGTGGTTCCTGGGATTTTACAGCGCGGAGTCCGACGAGGTGGCCAACAGGCATACGGGATACGCAGTGAAGGATTATCATTATTAAACTATGAGAGAATTTAACGCGCTCGGCAGTTATCATCAGACACCGTCTCAACCCAGATATGTGGGGGCGAATTTCCGCACGATTAAGAACAGGGTCACCGCATCTTACCGCGATAAACGGTACTATGACGGCGACCGGCTCGATGGGTATGGCGGGTTCAAGTATGACGGACGCTGGAAAAGTGTGGCGGACAATATGTGCCGCGAGTACGGGCTGAATGAAAAGAGCACGGTACTGCAGATCGGATGCGAAAAGGGTTTTCTCCTGCACGATTTCAAAGAGAAGTTTCCCAAAATGAAAGTGTCGGGTCACGAAATGTCACAGTATGCCCTTGACCAGGCAATGCCGTCGGTGAAACCGTACATCACGCATGGACGATTTACGCAGCTGCCGTACAAGGACAAGGAATTTGATTTTGTCATTGCAGTCGGTGTGGTCTATTGTCTGACGCTGGCGGACGCGATCGCGTGTCTGCGCGAAATCCAGCGCGTGGGCAAGGGGAAAAGTTTTATCACATTGGGCGCGTACAAAGATGCGCGCGGCGAACGGCTGTTCAAAAAATGGTCTGTGCTCGGCGCCACTATTCTGCACGTGGACGAGTGGGTGGAAGTGCTGAAAGAAGCCGGGTATACAGGCGATTATTCGTTCACTTCCGCCGAGTCGCTGAACCTGGTGGAAATGCCCAACCGTACCATGAAAGCCGCCATCATGATTGAACAGAAAAAGCCGCTGGTAGTGGACATGGTCCACTTTTCTGACGAGTTGGAATACGGTCAGGTGCTGGTGAAAATGTCGTACGCCAGTATTTGCGGCTCGCAGGTCAACGAGATTTTGGGATTGCCCGGTCCGGACAAATATCTCCCGCACCTGATGGGACATGAAGGGAGCGGTGTCGTGGAAAAGTGCGGCGCCGGTGTGACTACTGTGAAGCCCGGCGACTCTGTGGTACTGCATTGGCGGAAAGGGAACGGTCTGCAGTCTGCTACTCCGAAATATCTATGGAATGGTAAAGCGGTGAACGCAGGTGCCGTGACATCATTCAACGAATTCGCTGTGGTTTCTGAGAATCGCGTTACACCTGTGCCGAAGGATACGGATTTGAAAACAGCCGTGCTGTATGGTTGCGCGCTGACCACGGGGTTTGGTATTGTTAATCACGAAGCGCGTGTCAAAAGCGGCGAGTCCGTGGTCGTGCTGGGCGCGGGCGGGGTGGGGCTGTCCGTGATTCTTGCGGCTTCGATTGCAAATGCGTGCCCGATTGTGGCAGTGGATATCAGCGAGCAGAAACTTAAGAAAGCTTTGGAATTCGGCGCAACGCATGTGATTGATTCATCGAAGGAAGATGTGCGCACAAAAGTCCGCGAATTGTTCAAAGGCGGTGCGGATGTGGTAGTTGAAACTGTGGGGCTGAACGCAGTGAAAGAGACGGCATATGAACTGACTTCGTCGAACGGACGCACGGTCCTCGTCGGTATCACAAAAGCAGGGGACAAAATGCAGCTGGATACAACGCCGCTTCATTTCGGCAAGAGTATCGTGCCTTCATACGGGGGCAGCTCGAATCCGTCGTACGACATCCCGCGTCTCGTGCGTCTGCAGCAGTCGGGCAAAATTAATCTGAACAGTATGCTTACCCATGAGTTTACTCTTGACGAAATCAACAAGGCCATGGAAGCCATGCAGGACGGCAAAACTCTCCGGTGCTTGATCAAATTGCAATGAGAGACGAGGCGCTAAAGAACGGCGCCCGCGAGGTGGTGGTGGTGCTTCCGTATCTGGAACGGAACGTGCTCCTCCAACTCCGCGATGTCAAGCCGGACATTGATTACCCGGATCATTGGGGTTTTTTCGGCGGAACTGTCGAAGCGGACGAAAGTCCGGAACAGTCCGCTGTGCGCGAGTTGTCGGAAGAACTGGGTTTTCGTCCGGAAAAAGTGCACCGCATCAGCACTGATTATTTTCCAAAATTTCATAATCTGCTGTCTCATTCCTACTTCTGCAAGATCACGATGCCTGTGTCCAATATGGTCTTGACCGAGGGGCAGGATTTGGGGCTGTTCAGTCTGGAACAGATTGAGTCCAGAAAACTGTTTTCCGGCAGACTGAAACGGGAACTGCCCGTAGTGCCGACCACCTATATTGCCGGTTCGGTCCGCAGACTGTGGGACATTATCGACGGGAAGAATCCCGTCTGAACCATTTCTATTAAATCATGATAAAAAAAGTCGGCATCAATAAAATCGATATTGAAAAACTAGCCGGGATAAAGGTGGACCCGGCTACGCAGAAGAACGATCATTTCGATTATTCCAAAGTTGTGGTAAAAAAACCGTGGGGATACGAATTTCTCATGTTCGAAAATGAACTGGTCGCAGTGTGGATTCTTTATATCAAAAAAGGTTTTCAGACTTCGAAACATTGCCACCCGAATAAGAAGACTTCGCTGATTGTGCTGTCCGGCGAGGTGAATTGTCATACCCTGACTGAGACGGTGAAACGGAGCGCGGGCGAAGGACTGTTTCTCGACAAAGGCGTGTTCCACCGGACGGAATCTGTCTCGCCCAACGGCGCATTTGTCATTGAGACCGAGACTCCGAACAACAAGCGCGACCTGGTGCGGCTTGAAGATACTTACGGTCGTGTGGGGATGGGATACGAGTCGGTCAAAGAGATGTCGTACAATCTGAACAACTATAACTATGTCTCGTTCATTGACGAAAAAATATTTTACAATGTCACCAAAAAGTTCGGCGCGTGCAGTCTGAATATGTCGGAATTCAGGAGTTACCCTGACTTTAAGCAGTCGTTCAAGGGGAAGGGGTGGGACGCAGTGACAGTGCTGAAAGGGAAGATTGTCGACGGGGCAAAAAATGCTGTCATTGCTCCTGGCGACACTCTGGACCTGCAGACTTTGCAGTCGCTGGACGGTTCGAAAGTGAAGATCGACGGCAAGATGGAAGTGATAGCTGTAAAGAAAAAAGATTCGCTGGTCAAACTTTCAGATTATGTTTTCTCCTTTCTCGAACGCGCCAAAGTGAAGGATATTTTCTTTGTGCCGGGCAGTTCGTCCGTGCATCTGCTGGATTCGCTGGGACGCAACACAAACCTCCGCCATCTCCGCACTCAGACGGAACAGTGCGCCGCGCTCTCAGCGGAATCGTACGCCAAGTTCACCAACGAGCTCGGATGCGCGCTGATACCGTCGGGGGCATCCGGCGCGAATGCAGTCATCGGCGTGGCGGACGCGTGGGTGGATTCCACGCCCATGATGGTGATTTCCGGCCAGTCCCGTTCCGACGAAACTGTGGACGGTACGGAGCTGAGACAGCTTGGGATTCAGGAACTGAACGTGACGGAAATTGTGAAACCGATTTCAAAATATGCCGTGATGATACGCGAACCCAACACAATCAAATATCATTTGGAAAAGGCGCTCTATCTGGCCACTACCGGACGGCCTGGCCCTGTGTGGATTGATATCCCGATTGATATACAAGGCATGGTTATCGACGAGGAAGAGCTGGTTTCGTTCAACCCCAAAGAACTGAAACTGAAGCCCGCAGATCCGCGGCTCAAGGATAAGGCGTCCGAGACTCTGCGTCTGCTCAAAAGCGCAAAGCGGCCGGTATTGCTCGTTGGTAACGGCGTACGTCTGTCGAATGCGCAGGAAGACGTGATGAAGCTGGTGGAGATGCTCGGTATACCGGTGATTACGTCCCGGCGCGGCGCGGACCTGATGGCGGACAGTCATCCGCTTTTCTTTGGCAGGCCGGGCGCGTACGGATTGCGCAGTTCCAATTTTGTCGTGCAGAACGCGGACCTCTTGATCAGTCTGGGTTCGCGGCTCACTCTGCCGCAGGTGGGGAGGAACTACAAGGCATTTGCGCGCGGAGCCAAACAGATCCTCGTGGATATTGACCCGGCGGAACTGAAGAAAAAGACTGTGCATGCGCATTTGAGTGTCCGTGCGTCGGTAAAAGATTTTGTGGCGGAAATAAGGTCCGCACTGGCGCGGTCAAAATCAGCGCCGGTGAACAAAGCGCATCTGGATGAATGGCTTTCGCGGTGCAGGTTCTGGCGGGAAAAGTACTCCGAACTTACTGTTGCGCGGAACGGGCATCCTGGGCAGGTGGACGCGTACACTTTTATGAAAACACTGTCGGAGGAATTGGCCCCGGGCGCAGTGCTTACCGTGGACGGCGGCGCGCCCATGATATTTTTCATGCAGGCGTTTGCGTTCAAGGAGCGGCAGAGATTTGTTTCCG
>CAYHWZ010000056.1:0-10181 GCA_964359975.1 uncultured Elusimicrobia bacterium
AGATGTCGCTGCGCATTGTGGGCATTACTTTTTTTCTACTTGCGGCGTATATCCTCTATGATTCTGTTGATACGCTTTGGTCACATCAAATGCCTCAAAAAAGCTTCTGGGGAATTCTAATAGCGCTCCTATCTCTGATCGTCATGCCCTATCTTGGATTCCTTAAAAGGAAGATTGCCCGACAGATTGAAAGCAGGGCACTGGAAGCGGATGCTATGGAAACAATGATCTGCGCCTACCTTTCCGCGATTGTTCTCATAGGATTAGGACTGAACACATGGCTGGGATGGTGGTGGGCAGATCCTGCAGCCGGTTTGCTCATGGCAGGATTTATAGTTAAAGAGGGTTGGGAAACTGTTGAAGAATCTGTGGAATAAAATCCGGAAGAGTCTATGCTAAAAATATTAGGCGGAATTTTAATATTGGCCGCGGTTGTTGCCGTTATCTGGCGACAATGGGTAAAAGCGAAGAAGGGAGAATGTTGCGGCCAGGAAAAATGACCCGGATGCGATGTGTTATTGAGATTTAGTGTTCCTGGATTTGTCTGCGCTCACCATATTCGTAAGGGAGATTGGCTACATCTGGAGGTATGTCGAAATTTTCCCTTGGCGGAGGTGAAGAGACCTGCCACTCCAGAGTCTGTGCGTCCCACGGATTTGAACCGGCTGTTTCTCCTTTAGTCACTGATTTAACCATATTATAAACGAAGATGATGACGGCCCAAACGATAAGAATTGCCGAAAGGCTGACCCATAATTGAACATTGCCAAATTGGGGAGGATAGTCTGCCACGCGCCTTCTCATTCCCCGTGTTCCCAGCCAAAACATAGGAAGAAATGTGTTGTGGAATCCAATGAAAATCAGCCAGAAATGAATCTTCCCCAGGGTATCGCTGAACATCCTTCCTGTAATTTTGGGGAACCAATAATAGATTCCGGCAAAGAAACCGAAAATGACTCCCCCAAAAAGCGTATAGTGAAAATGAGCCATCACAAAGTAAGAGCTGTGCATATGTAAATCCGTGGGTACGTCGGCAAGGAAAATTCCCGTCAGACCTCCAATTAGAAAGTTAAAAATGAATCCCACCGCAAACAACATGGGAACTTTGAACCGAATCTTTCCCAACCACAACGTTCCCAACGCGCTCAGAAAAACCACGCCGGTTGGAACGGAAATCAGTTCGGTTGTAACCATGAAAGGAATCGAGAGAAGGTCCCACATCCCGCTGGTAAAAAGATGATGCGCCCAAACAATGAAACTCAAGATTACGATGCCAATAAACGAAAGGGCGGTCACTTTGTATGCAAAGAGCGGTTTACGCGCAAAAACCGGCAAAATTTCAAGCACGATTCCAAAAGCGGGAAGAATCATAATGTAAACGGCCGGATGGGAATAAAACCAGAAGAGATGATGGTAAAGCAGAGCATTTCCACCGCGGGATGCGTCAAAAAAAGAAGTCCCCAGCGTTCTATCAAAGAGCACCAAAATGAGCGAACTTGCCACAACTGAAGTTGCCAGAAGGACAATGATACCCGCAGAAAATACGGACCAAACGAAAATAGGAAGCCTGAAGAAGGTCATTCCCTTCGTACGCAACCTGAAGATTGTGGTCATAAAGTTGACCCCGCCAAATATGGAAGAAAACCCTACTGTGATAAAAGCCAGGACAAAAAACAGTTTCCCCAACGGCCCCTGTACGCTCAAAGGCGGGTAGGCGACCCAGCCAAAATTATGTCCTCCGGTGAAAAGAGCGGAAAGAAGAAGAATCACCGCAGGTGGCAGAATCCAAAAACTTAATGCATTAAGTCTGGGGAAAGCCATGTCTTTGGTACCAATCATGAGAGGAACGCAATAATTTCCGAGCCCGCCCAAAATGGCAGTGAGTGCGACCACCACCATACTGATCCCATGTGTTCCCACAATAGTGTTGTAGTTATCATGACTGAAAAATTGCAGACCCGGCCGAGCCAATTCCAATCTCATTAAAATCGCCATCGTAACGGCAAGCAAAAACATGACCATGCTCAACGCCAGGTACTGAACTCCAATCACTTTATGATCCAGAGTGAAATTAAAGTATTGTGCCCATCCGGGATGACCCTCTTCTTCTTCTTCTTCTTCTTCTTCTTCTTCTTCTTCTTCTTCTTCGTTCAACCATTTTTGAAAAGAGCCGAAAGCGCCCAGCCCAATCAAAAAAGCAAATATCCCAGTCAGGTATCCGAACGATACGGCTGACTGCATAGTGATCCCGAATCTCAACAAAAATGTCACGGCGAAAAATGCCCCGACAGCTGAGACCAACCCTCTAAAAAAATAAAACATTGTTTAGACCCTCCGCATTCTATAAGTTACCAGGCCTCTGCCTTGATCTGGCTGAGGAATCCATCATCTGCGACCACCTTCACTGGAGCGGTCATGACAGTGTGGTCCATACCGCACAACTCCGCGCAAAGGAGTGTATAGTCTCCGATTTTTGTAGGAGTGAAAAGGAGCTTGATAATTTTGCCTGGAACGATGTCCTGTTTAACGCGGAATTCAGGGACCCAAAAACAGTGCACCACATCTTCCGAGCTCAAAAGTATGCGCACTCTCTTGTCCTTCGGCAGAATCAGTTGGTGCGAATATACGCTTTGTTCCGGGTAATAAAACTCCCAGGAAAATTGGGCGGCTTTAACTTGAATATTCAGATCCGCCTGATCGCTGCCTCGTATTTCCATGAACTCTTTTGATCCAAAAGCCGCCAATGCCAAAGTCAATACCAGACTCACGGATATCCATGCGGTCTCAACAATGCCATTGCGGGAACCGTAAAATTTAACCCCTTCACCACCCTGCCCCTTGGAGGAGAAACAAAAGAGAATATAAAGAAGCATCGACAAAACCAGAGCGAATATAGGCAGCGTGACTTTGAGCATTCCATCAAAAGCTCTATCAACAATAAGGGCTTCATGAGCCGCTGCTTCTGGCATCATCTGTACATGATGAATTAAGAACCAACAGAGGGCTGTAAAAAAAATGGTGGACAAGCCGATGGACAACAACTCTTTAATTTTCATAACTTATCCTCCAGAAGTTTTAAAACATCTCTCTTGAGAATTTTCATAGCAGAATCGTCTGTCCCATCATAATAACCCCGAACGAAACCCTTCTTATCTACCAAAGCCAATTTTGTGCTGTGAGTCACGCGAAAGCCAGCCGGACTATTCGGGTTTTCCAGAATCGGGAGCTTGAATCCTTCATACAAAAGGTTGTAAAGTTCTTTTTTCTCTCCGGTCAAAAAAAACCAACGCTTCAAATCAGCATTTATCCTTCGTGCATACCGCGCCAGGATTTCAGGTTTGTCCCAATCCGGATCAACCGTAAAACTAACCAACTGAACTTCTCCCGGCAGCTCTCGCTGGAGTCTGGACATATTTAAAGTAATGATCGGACAGGGACCGCCGCACCGCGTAAATATGAAACCGGCAATCCATACTTTCCCCAATAGATTTTCTTTCCGAATAAGGGACTGATTCGCAGCTGATGTCATATTAAATGAAGGCAATTCCCCAAACTTCTCCGGATTTTGTTTTGACAGACTCGTTCTCAAAGCCCATCCCCAGTAAACAAACACAAACAATGTTGCAAGAGTGGTCCCTGCCAAAATTCTTCTTGTAATCGTGGGCATCATAATCTGACTGCGATGTCGGGAAAGATGCCGATGGCAAGAATCGTTACCGTTATAATTCCCAGAAGAACTATCCCGTAGATAAGCGGTTTCTCAAACCTCAAATGCATAAAGTATAGTGCAATCAAAACCGCCTTAATTCCTGCGATGGAAAGGGCAATTAAAATCGCCTGGGACCTTCCCAGGTTCATTTGGGATACGGTTACGGTCAAAATAGTAAAAACGAGCAGTACCAGGTAAACACCGGCATATGATTTTCTGTTGGAAAGTTCATTGTCCATAAATTTTCTCCTATATCAAGTATAGCAACGGAAACAAAAAGACCCAGACAATATCAACGAAGTGCCAGTAGAGCCCGGCATATTCCATTTTTCTGGCGAAGCGGTCCGTTAAACCTGTAACTTTACTTGAGCGAAAAAGAAATAAATTCCAAAGGACCCCCGCAAGGACATGGACGGCATGCAGTCCGGTCAATGCAAAATAGAATGAAACAAAAATGGTCAGGCCGGGATTGGCCAGCATAAAAGAGCTGCCCGGATAATAGCCATGATGGATTTTTGTTCCATACTCGAAGATTTTTATCAGCAGAAAAAGAAATCCCAGCAGAATGGTTAGAAGGAGATTGTTCCTGAAACTGCTTTCCTCTTTTCTTAAGGAAGCAGAAAAAGCACGAACCATGGTCCATGAACTTGTAATCAAAACCACCGTATTAAATAAAGCCAGAGACAAGCCGCCCGTATATCCTGCTTTTGGCCATGCAGGAGCTCCTAAAGCACAGACAGAACTTCCCCATCGGATCATCACATAACTGGCAAGAAATGCGCCAAAAAGCATGATCTCTGAAAGCAGAAATAGATACAAACCTAATTTCCCCACATCAACTTCGTCCCAGGAACTACTTTTTTCTATAACATAATCTTCCATTTAACTCCTCCTGATGAAAATTAAGAATTCCCAATCCTTTCCGGATGATTTTCCAGAGAACAGGCTAATTCCCTGAGGGTGATCTTACCCAGTCTATTTTTCAAAATTTCTTCCTCTGATCTGAGCGGACAGAATAATAGGCATTCCTTACCGGCACAAACCTTCCATGGATAATAGATGCAGGAACTCCTTGAGTAGCTCCCCTCACAGGTTTCCATAAGTTCAAGAAGAGTAATATCGTTTGGATCCCGGCTTAAAGTCACTCCTCCATGGATTCCTTTCTTAGAGCAAAGAAGTCCTGCCTTTACCAGAACCTGCACAATTTGAGCCAGAAACGGTTTGGGAATTCGCTGGGCTCTTGCCAAAGCACTCAGAGGAAAATAGTTGGTTTCCCCCGACTGATTCTTGAACTTCCATGTCAAAAAAACCGCGGCAGAAAGCGCGTATCTTCCCATTAAGTTTAGTTTTAGGCAGCCATCCATTAAAATATAAAAAAGGTCATTTCTCTATTTTTCTATGTGACAACAAACTTGCCACAACAAATTCATTATATTTGTCTATTATTGTGAAATATGGACAAATCCGCAGAAACTGAGACAAAGTTGTCCATATCAACCCCGGATTCTTTAACTTTACAGTCAAAAAACGAGAGAATCTCAGTAGCCGACCCTTTTTTAAATCCTAACCGAATATTTCAGTTGGATTGTGGCAATGGGTCGGCTACTGTCTTCCCGAAATATTTATTTTAACGGTACCACGTTATTCTCTTTATCATAAGTGAACCGCGGCTTTCCGTTCACTTTATGAATGATCACTTTTTCCATTGTCATCTTGCCGTCTGCAGCCTTGCTGGAATAGAAGTCCAGGTCAAGTTTGTTTTTGCCACCAACCTCCTTAAAGTCAGCGCAGGCAAAACAAGTCTTACCTTCCTGCAACATGCAGATTTTGCTCTTGTGAACTTTGACCAACTGCAATTTCCAATCCTTGTTTGCCACATCATCATGGATTGTGTAGGTCCCGCCCGTTTTCTGCCCCTCGGTTGAGAGATAATCTTTTACAACTTTTTCAAAGTCTCCCTGAAAAGCCTTGTCTTGCGCGGCTTTGTTCGGGTGTTCTTTGGGATGCTCTTTGCCGGCTGTGGGATGTTCTTTTTTTGTCGAAGTCGGATGCTCCGGATGTTCACCGGAAATACCGATACTCCGTGCCCCCAACATCACACCTATAATCATGAATGCTGCTATTGCCTTGCTTCTCATTTTTTGTTTCCTCCTTTTGTTTTTTTCCTGCTGACTTCCAGTCATGTTTTCTTGTCTTTGAATCGCCGATCCAGCTTGAAATCAGTAACCGGCCGACCTTCGATTTCGATGTAAGGTTTGGACAGGTAATTAAGCGGACTGCCTTTTTGTTGCGGTGAAAGCAGAATTTCTCTGCCGGTACTCAGAAGAATCCTATTAACATCCAGATTACCGAAGAAATAATCCGCCTTTTCAGGATGTTTCCAGGCCTCTGAGATGTCCACCGGAATCCACCCTTTTCCGTCTATATAAAACTCCGCCCAGCAATGATACGATCCTGACGGTTCGCCCTCCGAGCTTTCCGGAAGTGGAATACCCATCTGAAACCGTGCAGGAATTTGACTCGCTCTGGCCATGGCAATGAACAAAGAATGAAAATCGGTGCAGTTCCCTTTTCCAATATCGCAGGCATAACTGGAATCGCCCTGGCCCCACCCTGTTCCAGATTTGTCATAGCTCATATGTCGCAGAACATAATCGTAGATCGCTTTCGCTTTCAGGAACGGATCGCGAATCCCCCTCGTTGTCTCTTTCGAAATTGATTCTATTTTTTCATTGATGATTTCCAGTCCCCGGGCCTTGATGAAATTCGAAGATGCGGCTATTCCCGAATTCCCATTTTGAAAACGCTGTTCTTTTCTCTCAATTTTATAGCGGACACTTATCTCGATGTTTTGATTTCTCGGAGCCAGCTCGGGTTGGAAATAAAGCAACCGATTCCCGAACTCTTTATCCTTCGTGATGCGGTACGGATAGGGCGAATCCACACTTAATATCTCAGTGCTCTGATTGGAGTCATTTATTGGAATCGGCATCCAGATTTGGATGATCTTCGATTTCCTTGGAACAGAGACGCTGATCTTTTCCGCAAGCTCAACAGTCCGTGCTGAAAGATTGCTATTCCCCAGCCCTGAAGGTTGAGAGAGATTGCCGCGCAACCCGTTCTGCCCACGCGCCCGACTGATTCCACCAAGTATGAGTGCGCCTAAAACAACGCCATAGATCAGTAAAAAACGATTGGTCAAGTCACTGCTTTTGATCATTCGCACCCCCCACACATTTGCGTCAACGCGCTTTAACATTGTTAGATTTCTATTTTAACAAATCCCGCGCCCGCTTCAGCAACAGAACCAGGCATATTTTCTTTAGGAAAAGCTGCTATTTCCCGGAATCGTTCAAAGTCCAGTCATAGTCAGTGAACTTAATCCCGTAGTTCCCTTTTAACAGCGCACGGGATTGGTCCGACGGAAAGTAGGGTTGGACGAACGACAGGACTGACCCTGATTTTTCCGTGAAATCCTTCTCAAACCAGTCAAAGATCGGCGAAAGATAAACAAGTTTACGGGTAATATCCACTGAGTTCTTCTGCGGTGAGCCCAGGAATCTGCGTCCCTGGTCCTGAAATTGTTCTTCAATCCTCTCTGAAACATACGGCTCGTCGCGCAGAGGCGGACACCCTTTTGCAGCGCACACCAGCGCAAAATGAATGCGCGGGTCCCGATACTTTTTCCGGATAATGTTATGCTCCAAATGATTCAGTGTGACAGACTGTCCAAACAGCCGGACGCACGGTTGGTCCCACGGTCCTTTCAAAATATTCCCAATGTCTTTTATACTCCTTAGCGGATAGTGTTCGATAATCAGCTTCAGCGTCGAGGCATTGTAAAGGTTAATAAGAAACGCCAACTGCTTTGCCCCCGTCCATTTTTGGAACTCGGATTCCTGTACGGCGGCCATCTGATCCAGATAATTATTCAAGATTTCAGGGGCCGACTTCAAATCTTTGTAACTGACCCTGCCATCTTTAACATGTTTTTGGAGAACCCCGGCAAAAAGGGTGTGCGCGTGATCAAATCCCGAAACACGGTCATTCTGCGAAGACTGCGGGGTTGAAGTTTTCTCATCCAGATGCCCTGCCAGAATTGGCTCAGTATTCAAGCTCGTTAAAGAGAGAAGAACAAACAGTGTAATTGTTGTCTTGTGCATATTTATCCTTTGCTTGTCATGATATTCTGCTGAAATTTCTCTAACTGCAGCATGCCGGCCCGCATTTTTGAGCAACGTCGCACGAATTGATGGCGAAGTCAGTTTTCCGCACTGAATCGGATTCCACAACCACAAACTGACTTGAATAGGGTTCGCAACGGAGTTTCACCGCCGTGTCCGTGCATATTTCCACCGCTTCTCCTCGGGGAAACAGATGTCCCTCCTCGTCAAGCGCGGCCTTACAGGGCCCCAGATAAACCGCTTTCTGTCCGATGAACTTGCACCCGGCTTTCTTTTCAAATTTAAAGCCGCGAACTGTAATGGAAAAGAATTTCACGCCTTCCACTTCCTTCCAGAATATTTTTTTCAGCAGAGAAATCCCGTAGAAGCCCGCCCGTTCCAACTGTGTCATAAATTCGTCTTCGGACAGCGACCCTGAAATGCATTCTCCCCAAAGTTCCTCGTGCGCCTGCAACGCGAGCGGAACGGTACCCTCCGATACGATATCAGACACCACCATGCGTCCGGTATCCTTGAGAATGCGCCAAATCTCGGCAAATACTTTTTGTTTGTCCGGTGAAAGATTGATTACGCAATTGGATGTGACCAAATCTACGGACCGGTCGGAAACCGGTATTTTTTCAAGGTAACCCTTTTTGAATTCTACAACATTGTATCCCAAATTGTCAGCCACGATTTTTTTACAGCGATCCGCCACTTCAAGCATGGGTACAGTCATATCCACACCGATGACTTTGCCTGATTTGCCCACCTTTCTGGCCGCGATAAAACAATCAATGCCCGCGCCTGACCCCAAGTCCAGTATAGTTTCTCCGGGTTTCACCTGCGCCATCGAAATGGGTGAGCCGCACCCGTAGAAACGGTCAATCACTTCCTGGGGGATGTGGCTGATATCGTTGTCGTCATATTTGACAGGACAGCAAAGATCCGCCTGAGGTTTTTGCGCCGCCGCGCCGTAAAACTTTTGCACCGCTTTGTACGGTTTTTCCACATCGAATGCGAGGACGCAGTTGGAATGAAGGAGCCGTACCTCCGGGATTTTTCCGGATACCAGCCACCCCTTGGCGTCGTCACTGCAAGTCAACGAATTCTCGCCCATGGAATGCAAGACTACCGGCGCATCAAATCCGGATTTCAGGTTCAGAGAGCGCTTTTGTTTAGCGGCAAGTTCAGTCATTATATCCTTCATCAGTTCCACATAAAGCTCGTGGTATGGATCCCGTGCCAGAATGTTCCCGGGCGACCCATTGGCAGAGAAAAAGTACGCATGCTCAATATCGCCTCCGCCGGTCAAATATCGAAAAGGGTCATTGCGTGAAGACTTCTTCTGGATAACACTTGCGCTGCGAATCTTCACCGCGGCATCGCTTTCAAGCCAGAGATTTTTTATCGTTCTTCCGTTTAACGCACCCAGACTTAATGGCGGACACCCGGCCATGGCCGCCGACGGGTATACCTGCCCGTCCTGATAAAGACACAAGCTTTCCCACCCCATCATTCCCAGGTCATACTTGACGTTCGGCTGTCCATTGACGCGCAGCTTAAGAGACTCCGCATTGTCAAAAACAATTCCAGACTTTTCAGATGAGAGTCGCACAGCCCTGGCCAAATCAAGAAGCTCGGCAATTGTCGGTAAAAATGAATCTTGTGATTCAAGAATTCTGCCTCTTTTATGCGGCCACATAAGGTGAACAGATTTGGCTCCCAGCATTCTTGCCAGTTGAGGTAATGACTGAAGTTCGTGCAGATTACTTTTTGAGACCACGGAGGTAAGAGAAGTCTCAAATCCCAGTTCACTTAACTGTTTCATTCCATTACAGGCCTTGTCAAACACTCCCGTACCGCGAATCGCGTCATTGGTAACGGCGGCAACGCCGTCAATGCTCACTTGAAATTTCACCCGGATTCTGTCCAGTGAACCCACACTCTTCAATCGTTCTTGTGTAAAAAGGGTTGCGTTCGTCAAAATGACAATCTCTTTTTTGTTTGATTCGGTCACATGTCGAATCAGGTCAATAATATCCGGACGGATAAAAGGTTCGCCGCCTGTAAAATAAAACCGTTCAACGCCGAGTTCACAGGCTTCATCAATGGCTTGACGGTAAAAATAGGTATCAGCGCCTTTTTCCCCTTTGGGTCCCGAAGAAACCAGACAGTGATTGCAGGTAAGGTTACAGGACTGGGTCAGGTGAATCCAGAATTCTTTCAGTTTTTCCGGCTTCAAATAATGACTGCGGCCCAAGTATTTCGATGGTTCCGCCGGTTGAAGAAAAACCATACCCCTGCCA
>CAYHWZ010000057.1:0-10145 GCA_964359975.1 uncultured Elusimicrobia bacterium
GCAAGCTGACTCTGCCAGACGCGTTCTTTTTCCTGAATGGAACGCGAGCCGTGTTCCTGGGCAGTCCTCACCTGTGAATCAATGAGCGAGAGCTGGGCTTTGAGCGAGACAAGTTCGCGTTCGCGCACGTCGAGACGTTCGGAGAGGGCATGTTTTTCGCGGGCCCATTTCTCTTTTTCTGCGACAAGGTCCTGGTCGAGTTTTTTGCGCGCGAGGTCTATGAGGTGCGCGGCTTCTTCCTGTGTACGGCGTGCCTGGGACTGGACTTCCGGGATGGACGAGCGCATCTGGGCGAGTTCGTCTTCTTTGGTCTTGAGCGCCTGGTTGAGCGCGGATTTTTCCTCGAGCCATTTGCGCTCAAGGTCGCGGAACCGTGACTCTATCTGGGTTTCCACCTGCGATGTCTCGACGTGGCGGAGCTCCATTTGTTTCTTGAGGTTGGTGACCCATGCTTCGCGCTCTTCGTTGAGGCGGCGTTCGAGTTCTTTGACTTTTTCTTCGGAGCGGAGACGTAGTTCATCGAGTTCCTGTTCGCGGCGGTCGCGGCGGGATTTCTCCTGCATCTCTTTGAGCGCCTGCTCCATTTTAAGGGAGAGGGACTCTTCTTCGCGGGCTTTGATGGCCTGTGAAAGAGATTTCTCGTGTTCCTCTTTCAGTTTGAGGTCCATTTCAGCGAGTGCGCGTTCGAGTTTACGTTTGGAATCTTCCATGTCGCGCGCCTGGTCTTCCATTTTGCGCAGTTTGTCCTGCATCTCCGGCGCGGAAAGCGACTCGATGGACGGCACTCGTAGCGCGGGCATGGGCGGCCGGACAACGGGCATACCGGGCGCGCGTCCTGCAGGCGGCATCATTTTGCCGGGGGGGACAGGCAGTTTCGGCGGGCCAACTCGCTTCATTCCTCCGGGAGGGGGCGGCGGAGGCGGTGGAAACTTTCTAGCGTTCGGATCGTCAGCCATCTTAGTGACTCCTTTTACTCGGCGTTTCCGTGGCCATCATCTCACTCTATCTCTTTAAGGTGGTTGCGCAGGAACTCGTTGGTCGGGTCGAGTTCGAGCGATTTTACAAAATCTCTTTTTGCCGCGTTCTTGTCGCCCTGCCGTTCGGCGATGAGTCCTTTCATCTGGTAACAGACAGCGAGTTTCGGGTCAACTGCCAGCGCCTGGTTGAAATAGACCAGCGCTTCCTGGAACTTTTCCATCGAGTATGCGGATATGCCGGACTCCACATGTCCGCGCGCTTGGGATGCACGTTCTCTTGCGTCCGGGTCATCGGCGACGGACGGTTCTGCGTTCAGCCGGTCGGAAACAGACTTTGCCTTTTCGCGGATATTGTCTGTGGTCATCTTTTCTTTCGCAAGATTGCGGGTCAAATCAGAGAGTTCCTGTTTCATGGATTCGCTGGACGCGCGCGCGGTTTCGTCCGAGTCTGCCGGAGCGGCCAGCAGTTTCTGTTCCCATTCCTTGATTTCCGATTCCAGAGCTTTCAGTTCAAGTCCGGCGGAATCGTCGAGGGAAATCTTGTGCGCGAGGCCGGCTGCTTCTTTCAGCGCGGATCGCAGGGTCTCAATTTCCTGTTTTTTGCGGCTGACATCAGCGAGTGTGGATCCGGTTTCGGAACTGAATCTTTCCTTCAGGTCTTTGAGACGGGTTTCCAGACTGATTTTCAGTTCAGTGACAGCGGCTTTCTGCTCGTCCGCTTCATTGCGGAGAGCTTCTTCTGTTTTCCGGATTTGATTGGCGATACGGTCCTGTTCCTGCTGCTGAATTTCCTGTTTGCGTTTGCGGTCGCGCTCTTTTTCTTCCCAGCGGCGTTTGAGGTCCGCGAGTTTGGCATCCAGCGGCCGTTTTGCCCAGCGGTTTTCGCGGTCGCGTTTCTGTTTCTCGATGGTGAACTGTGTTTCTTTCAGTGAAAGGTCCACTTTGACTCTCTCGATATCTTTGTCGAGCTGTCTGGATTCGTCCTCGATGCGGAGCCGTTCTTCCTTGATTTTGCGTTCCCAGCGGTCTTCCTCGGACATCATTTCGCTTTTTTGCTTTTTGAATTCCGCGATTTGGGCCTGGTGCGCCTGCTGGACGCGCGTAAGCTCGTCGGTGAGCCGGGCGGCGTCTTCACTCTGCTTTTTGGCAATCAGTTCAGTCTCAGTGCGGTCCCGTGACAGGACAGCTTCGAGGTCTTTTACCTTTTCTTCGATCACAATGCGTTCTTCGTCCCACTTGGCGCGCTCTTTTTCTTCTTCTGCTTTGACAGTCTGGGTCCAAAGGTTGAGTTTATGCTGGAGCTGTTCCATCTCGGCATGTTTGTCTTTGAGCAGGTGCTGATAACTCCCGGACTCTTCTTCAAGCTGTTTGGAAAGTTCCTGCACGCGGAAGTTAAGACGGGTTCTTTCCTTGAGGATTTCTTCCTGGCGGGACGATTGTTCGGATTTGTGCCGATCGTCCTGCAGGGCGATTTTTTCTTTCAGAGAAACGAGTTCCTGGTTCTTGGACGAAAGAGTTTTTTCGGCCTGGGATTTTTCTTTTTCCAGACGCTCGTTGAGCGCGCGCTGCCAGTCGGTGAGCCGGGCGCGTTCCTGAGAAATTTCCTTGAGACGGGCTTCGCTGGCAAGATGGCGCTGGGTTTCGCGCTGGTCGAGATTCTTGCGGATGGAGTCGAGTTCGATTTCGCGTACGCGGATCAACTGTTCGAACCGGCTCTTTTCCTGCTGGCGCTTCTTTTCAAGTTCTTCAATTTCCGCGTTGAGAGTTGAGGACACTTTGGCGAATTCGTCCTCGAACTGTTTCTGCAGAGCGCGGTCGGATTCTTCTTCCCGCGTGCGTTTGGCCTGCACGGACACAATCTCTTTTTCCAGTTCGGCGATGCGGAATTCCACCTGATTATGCTCGGAGAGAATGGCCTTCTGCAGTTCCTGAATGCGGTCCGCGGTGGTTTTCTTGAACTGTTCAAACTCTTTTTCCGACCGTTCCCATTCCGCGCGGAACTCCGCTTCTTTCAGGGATTGGACGCTCTTAAGGAAACTGATCTCGGACTCTTTTTCGGAAAGGGCCGCGGGCCAGCGCTGGGTATCGGATTCAAGCTGTTTCTCAAGAACAGTCCGTTGATTTTCCAGTTCCGCGGTCTGCTCTGTGATTTCAGTTTTCCTCAATGCGTTCATCTGGCGGGATTCTGAGGTGAAAGTTTCCAGCGCAGTTTCCAGCGCGTTCAGTTCCGATTTCTTTTCCTTGAGCCGTGCGGCAGATTCTTCCTGCAGGGTGCGGTGCTCATTTTCGAGCTGGGCAATCCGCTGCTGGAACTGTTCCTCATCGATGGTGCGCGAACTTTTGAGCTGGTTTACCGCATTGTCGTGGCGCGCGCGGGCATCGTCAATCTGTTTTTGAAGGTCCTCAATCTGCGTGGTCCGTTCCTGTACAGCGCGTTGCCAGATGACTTTCTGCGAATCATATTCCTTGCTGATTGCGGAGACAGCTTCTTCGAGTTTGAACCGTTCATCGGACCACTGTTTTTCCAGACGGGATTTTTCCTGTTCCTGTGCGGCCTGCTGTGCGGCCATTTTTGACTGGGCGGATTCGAGATTTTTGCGCGCCGCTTCAATTTTGGCAACGAACTCTTTGCGGCGGGTTTCTATCTGGACTTCCTTTTCCCGGAGAGTCTTTTCCCGTGCGGAGCGTCCGGTTTCAAGCTGGACAGTCTGCGCCTGTTTCTGCTCGTCGAGCTGAAGGTTTATTTCGCGCAGACTCTGCTCCAGTTCAGACTGTTTCAATCCGTAATCCTGGATGAGCGCATCAAACTCGCTCTGTTCTTTTGATAATTGCGCGGAGAGTTCGGACTGCTCTTTTTTCAGCGCCTGAGTTTCAATCGAATAGTTCTGGTTAAGACGAGCCAGTTCCGTCTCGGCCTGGCCGGGCAGGAGAGCGATCTGGGACTCGAGTTCCATCCGTTCTTTTTCAATGGTTGAAATGTCCGCGTCAATTCTGACCTTTTCCTGAGACCACTTTTCCTGCATCTGCTTCAGCCGGTCGGAAAATGTCTTTTCGTCTTCCTGTTTTTTCGTGTCGAACTGTTTCTGCTCTTCGGAGGCGTGCGATTCGAGATTGGTTTTTTGAACACTCAGGTTCTTGAGGATTTCCTCTTTGGCGTGAATGACCTTGCCTCTGGACGCGCGCTCCTGTTCGAGACGGTTGCGGAGATCCATGCTCTGGTTTTTGAGCGGCTGGACTTCGAACTGGAGCTGGTCTTCCTGTTTCTTGTGAGTGTGCTGGAGCAGCGCCTGCTCGCGGGCAAGCGCGGCCTTTCTTTCAGAAAGTAGTTTACCCTGGTCAGCCAGGCGGTTGAGCAGAGACTGCCGGTCCTGCCGGCATTTTTCGTCGAGTTCGGAGAGATGCCGGCCGAGTTCCTGTTTCTTGAGCTCGGACTGGACATTGAATTCTTCGCGGCGCACACGGAGCTCTTCCACGCGCGTGTTCATCTGCTGTTTGAGACTGTTGATGAGCTCGTCGCGGCGGGTGATTTCGCTGCGGTGGTCTTCGCGTTCCTGCTCCATCTGCTGGTTGATGGACTTGATTTTTTCCTGAAGCTCTTTTTTCTGCCGTTCAATCTCAGCTTTTTTCTGGTTGAACTCGTTTTCCAGTGCGGTCTTTTTCAAGTCGAACTGCATTTCCAGCGCCTGGATTTCGTCCTGTTTGGCGGATACGGTTTTCTCGCCCGCGCGTATTTCTTCCTGAATCTGTTTTTCCAGAGCGGAGATTCTGCCCGCGGCCTCTTTCTGTACCTCGATGAGCATGGATTCGGAACGCTCGCTGTCCACTTTGAGCTGGGACTCAAGCAGGACAAGTTCCACGCGCAATTTCTCGGTTTCTTCACGGCGGGTTTTCAAATCTGCGTCAAACTGCTGGGCGGACTTGCGCGCGGACTCTTCCATTGCTTTCAGCTTGGAGTCAGCCCGCGATTTCAGGGAATTGATTTCGCCTTCGCGCTGTTCGAGAGCGTAACGGAGCTGGACTTCGCGCCGTTCCTGTTCAAAACGGAGCGCGAGAAATTCGGATTCTTTGCCGGCGTATTCTTCCTGCGCCTTTTGACGTTCCTGCTGCACACGCGTTTCAAGTTCGCGCACCTTGTTTTCCCATTCCTGACGCGACTGCGCGAGGTCCTGCTGCGCTTTCTGTTCCTGCAGCCGCCGGTTGGTCTCTTTGAGCTGGATCTGTCCGCGGAGAGAGACGATTTCCTCGTCTAGAGCGCGGATCTGCTCAACGAACTCTTTCTTTTCAGCCGTAATCTGCGATTCAATCCGTTCTATCTGCGCTTGGAGGTCGGAGTTGGACCGTTCCAATTCCTGTTCCCGGCGTTTGCGCGCGATTTCTTTTTCCTGAGTTTTGAGTTCGCTGGTGGAAAGAAATTCTTCCTGTTTCCTCTGCATTTCCTGGACTTTTTCCGTCCAGTGGACAGTTTCCTGGGCAAGGTGCTGGTCGAGGATTTCAATCTCTCTTTTGGCCTCGGTCTGACTTTTTTCAAACTGCATTCTCTGCTCGCTCAAAAGAGTCTGAGTCTGGTTGTCAGAAAGGGATATCTGGGCGAGAAGACGCACTTTGTCCTCTTCTTTCCGGCGGAGCTCTTCCTGGAAAGATTTGCGCGATGCGGAAAGGTCGCTGGAAAGACGTGCAAGTTTCCTCTGGGATTCCGCCTGATTTTCAAGCAGACCTGCCTGTCTTTTTTCCCAGTCGGCTATTTCCGGCGGCAGAGCAGACTGCACGGGTTCGGGCGCGGGCACAGCAGGTTCCGGCGCGGGCGTTTGCGCGGGAGTTTCCTTGGCTTTCTGTTCCGGAACAGGTTTCTGTTCTTTGCCGAGCCAGTTATTGAACTTCTTTTTCATATTTCCCATATCCGATTATGCTCCCACGCTCTGTTTGAACTGTTCGACCCATTGTTTGAGCTGGTCGTCGCCGGGATTCAATGACACTGCATAGTCGTAGCACTGCAAAGCTTCGGTCATCATGCTGAGTCCGTAGTAACAGTGCCCCATCAACTGGTAGGCGGCGGCGCTGTTGGGGTCGGTTTCCGTCACTTGCTGAGCGTACGGAAGCGCTTCGTCGTATTTGCCTTCGTTGTAGAGCTGTTCAGCGTAGTTCAGATAGGACTGCACGTCCACATTTTCTGCGCCCGCAGATTCCTGAACTTGCGCGCCGGGCTGAAACGCGCCTGCGGAAGGTTCCGCGCCGAACCCGCCTTTGGACTCTTCCTGCGGCAGACTGGGCATGAGCGGCGAAGTGGCGTCTTCCGACTCGAAAATGGAAATCTTCGTTTTTTCGCGGATACGCACTTTGTTTTCGGTTTCCAGACGTTTGGCCGTATCCATAATCAGCTGACGCGCCTGTTCCACCTGCTCGTCCGTGACAGGCCGCCCGAACTCCATCTCTTCCTTAAGGAGCGCGGCTCCGCCTTGAGACATGTTGTTGTAGAACTTGGTGGCAACTTCCGGGTTGGCGTTCTTGAGCGCGCAGGCAAGCTGGTCGGTCTTGAGTTCACGGATAATGATCTGCATGGCCAAATCCGGAAAAGTGGGGATATCATCGAAGAGTATGATGGCTCCGCGCACTTTTTCGTAGAGCTGGGGTTTGTGGTCTTTGAGGTATTCCAGGATATTGTCGCGGATCTTGTAGTCCACTTCTTCCAGAATGGCGATAAGATTGTTCACGCCGCCGACGAGGAAGTCAATTTTGGCTTTGATGTCCGCATCAATGATGCGCACCTGTTCCTCAGACGTCTGGCGCACTGCGGCGGCTTCAGATGCCACGCGCGTCTGCAGTTCAATGGGCAGTTCCTTATATATGTCGCGGACCAGTTCCGGTTTCAGATAGGAAAGTACCAGCGCGATCACCTGCGGCGATTCCTTGCGGAACACGCCGAGGAGCCGTTTGGAATTTTCCTCGCTGATATAGTCAAACGGGATATATTTCTTAGCCATTTCTTCCTCACCTTCCTTTGCTGCTTCCAGCGCCGCTTCCTGGGCCAGTTGTTCCGGAGATTTGTTTCCGTCGCCGCCCATGGAATCTTCTTCAGACTGGGACTCCATCTTCACTTCGATCCCGCCCTTTTCTTTCATGGCCCGGACCAGATTCCCTAAAAAGCTCGTGAGAGGGATGAACAGCCACAAGAGAAGCAGGAACAACAGGAACAACAGCGCCGTGTATATAAGGTTCTTCGGGTCGCGCACAAAATCGTCCCAGAACGTGGCCCACGACTCGGAAAATTTGCCTGGAACGAACTTGAGTTCATTGTCCTTCAGTTTCACCACTTCGATGATGACTTTCCTGGCTTCCGGTTCTTTTGCTTTCAGTTTCTGGTTATAGAAAACCAGCACTTCGCGGTTGCTGACATTTATCTTAAAGGAGACCTGCGACTGAAGACGTTCCTGTTCCGCCTGCTGTTTCTCGACATTTTCCGGTTCTTTTTCCTTGGACACATTCTTGGGAGCGGGCACGCCGGGGAGGATGAACTTGGTTTCACCCAGCGGATTTTCTTCGCGGCGTTTCTGCTGTTGACCTGCGCCGGTGCGCTTTTCCACCTGTTTCTGCAAGGAGACATTCACCGATGCTTTCACTTCCGACTGGTTCGGCCCGAACACTTTGTCGAGTATACTCTGCACGCGCCGTTCCAGATCTTTTTCCTGACTGCGCTGTTCGTTGACCAGGTCCGCATCCGACGGAGCGCCGGATTCGGCAGCGCACAGCAGGGTTGGGACAACAAGTCCCAGCCCCCATACTACGAGTAACATTTTAACGCATTTCATCATGGCAATTGTTGTAGGTACTGTTGAATTACAGTGTCTGTCGGGTCGAGTTCCATGGCTCTCTGCCAGACCTCTTTGGCTTTGTCTTTCTGTTCAATGAGGTAGAAGCAGGAACCGAGCCGCTTGAGCGCTTCCACGTTGTCCGGCGACAGGTCCAGGACTTCCTGCAAAAGAATGATGGCCTTGTCGTACTTTGCGTCGTAAATAGCTTGTAATCCATCATACAATTTTTGGTCGATGTAAGAAAATCCCTTCTTTCTCTGGTCGGCGCGTTCGGTCAGTTTTTCGCGCGCTTCTTTTTCCAGTTTGTTGAGGAGCTGGAGCAGACGTTCGTTGGTCGGATCTTTTTCAATGTACGCGTAGCGCAGAGAATTGATGGCGGATTTGCTGTCGCCTTTCAGGTAATCCAGCACGGACTTGCGGATAATGGTGGGCACTTCGCCTTCACCCACAGCCGATGGAAGAGTGGTCACCACCAGCGACAGACGGGCCACCAGACCGCGCACTTCGTTGTTGGACGGTTCGATATCCAGAGCGCGGTTCAGGCGGTCCATGCCGAGCACATAGTTGCCCTGCTGATACGCCGCCATACCTTCCTGAATCAGACGCCGTGTGCTGTCCTCTCTCTTGGCAATGACAGATTTGCCGAACTTCATGCCGATACCCATCCGCGTGGAAGAACCCAGATCATTGATACCCTGCGCCACGTCAAGAGTGAGACTGCGGATTTTAAATCCAAGCCCGAAGCCGCTCTGGCGCAGACCCACGTTGCCTTCCACACCGGCGCGCAGCACCAGGTAACGCCACACCCAGTATTCCGCGCCAAAGTTCCATTCCGTCACACTCTTTGAAATATTCTGCGTCAGGTCCAGCGCCAGAATCATCCGGTCCTTAAGACCGCGGTAAGAGTTGCCCAGTTTGATGAGAAGAGGCAATTTGTCGTCGGTGTCGCCGCTGGTCATGCTGAACATGTTCTGAATGCCGAATGCGAGCTTGTACCCGGATTCCGGCCCTTTAGGATGCGTCAAAATCGCGGCATCGGCTGTTATAAAGGAGTCAGAGGCAGTGTCCAGCACGCGGTCAATCTTTTTCAGCGACATGCCCACAGAGAGAATGTCAATCACGCGTTTGCCGAACCCGAACACCATGCCCGTCTGTTCATCGGAGAATGTTCCTGTGCGCGTCAGCTTTGTCACACCGGCAGTAGTTTCCGCTTTCACTTTTTCAAATCCGCCGGCTTTGAGCTGAGTCATATTCGCGCCCCAGGCCCAGCCATTCTTGGTAGGGTGCACATAGCTGATGGTCGTGAGATTGGTTTCTTCAGCGAGCGTGGCCTGCATAACGGAAATTTCTTTTTTCTCCAGCTGACTCATGCCTGCCGGGTTGGAATAAATGCTCGTGGCATCGTCGGAAACAGCAAAGAACGCGCGTCCCATGGCCAAAGACCGCGCGCCCGCGCCAAAACTCATGAACTGCGCGACTTGTCCGCCGGTGTTGCCAGCGAACAAGAGGGATGAGGTATGAGAGATGAGGGATGAGACGAGAAGAAGAACTGAGACAAAAAGCTTCAAAAGGCTTTTCATCGCCTTTGTCTCAGCCCTCATGGTCTCAGCCCTCATCCCTGTCATTTCAATGCACCACTCCGATTTTGCGGATGCTGCGTACCGGCTGGTCGCCTTCAACAATTACCTGACACACGTACCCGCCCATGGAAACTTTGCTGCCGGTTTCGTCTGTGCCGTTCCATTTCAGTTCGTTGATACCTGCGCGTCCGCCTTCTTCTCCGGGCGAAAAGGTGAACTCTTTCACTTTGTACCCGAACAAGTCATAAATCTTTACGCGTACGGGCAAATCCTGCGCCAACTGGTAGGAGATGGTCGTCTCCTCGCGGCGCGAATCGAACGGGTTGGGATAGTTGACCAGCTGGTCCAGCACCACGGGAGATTCTCCGACAGCAGAAAGAAACCCCACGGAGAGGATGACCGCCAATCCTATCCACATTCCCCGATGACTTTTTTTCACCAAGTTTGCCATAAGTTTCCCAAGATAGACTTCCTTCGATTCAAACACATCTGAATCTACGGCCATCTTCCGGTACTCGCTTCTCGTCAAGCGATGCTCCTCAAATAAAAAAACCGACTAGTCCACCAGGACCGTCGGTTATGAGTTGCTCTGTTTCACTTTCTTTGTTTTTGTCGTCGGTGCGCTTGTTTTTAAGGGGCTTTCCTTTGAAACAATTTTGCGCCAACGAACAGACTCAAAGTTCGTGTCACTTCGGCAACCCAGCCAACTCATCCCGACTTGCGTCGGGAGTTAGTCCTGTATTCACTGACCTCCAGTGAATCTCTCCGTTAGGAGAGGGCTT
>CAYHWZ010000058.1:0-10098 GCA_964359975.1 uncultured Elusimicrobia bacterium
ACTCAAACCGCATAGCGTCCAACAAAGGCGTGCGCAAAATCCTCCGCGACATGCAGCGAAAAATGGGCCGACGCGGCGGCGTAGTGATGGAAGGACGCGATATCGGCACAGCAGTCTTTCCGCACGCGCATGTGAAATTTTATCTCGACGCCTCGCCTGTGGAACGCGCCGAGCGCCGTTACCGCGAACTCAAAGCGCGGGGGAAACGAGTGAACCTCGACCGCATCGCCCATGCCCTTGCCCAGCTGGACTACAAGGATAAAAACCGCGGCATCTCGCCGCTCAAACAGGCCAAAGACGCCGTGGTCATTGACTCCACTCACATGTCGCTGGAAGAAGTCGCGCGCCGCATTCTCGAACACGTCCACCAGATGACCGGAGAATGAACCCGATCCCGCCGTCGGGACTCCAGCAGAAGGTCTGCTACTGGATCGCCGTCAACAGCTTCTACAATTTCTACCGTATGGTCTGGCGGCTCAAAGTTACGGGCCTTGAAAACGTGCCCAAAACCGGCGGCGTTATACTTGCGTCCAACCACCTTTCCGTCGCTGATCCGCCGCTCATCGGATGCACCAGCCCGCGCAAAACATTTTTTTTCGCCAAGGAAGAACTGTTCAAAGTTCCATTCATAGGATGGGGCATCACGCAATTAAATGCTTTTCCGGTCAGACGTTCAGCGCACGATGTGGGAGCGTTCCGCACCGCAAAACATATCCTTGAAAACTGCCAGGCGCTGGCCTTGTTTCCCGAAGGAAGGCGCAGCCGCACAGGCGAAATGGGACCGGCCAAACCCGGCGTGGGAATGCTTGCAGTCATGGCCAATGTGCCTGTAGTGCCGGTCTGTATCGTAAATTCCAACCGGCTGAAACAGTTCGCCCAACTGAAAATCGCTTACGGACCGCCCATCCACGCGCCGCAAACCGGCAATCCGAAGGAGATCTACCAGTCCTTTTCCGACGAGATTATCCGCGCTATTGCAAACATGATGTCTAAAATGTATAATGACGCAAATGCTTAGTGAGGAGATTGTGGAAAAGAATTCCGACGCAGAAAATAAAGACACCTCCCCCGAAATCAACGGTGAAGAGATGGACATGGCACAGCTTCTGGCTGAACATGAGGCCGCTCAGGAACCGTCCACCGAACGCGGCGGAGCTCTCTTTATGGCCAAAGTGGTCAGCATGGATTCTGAAGGCGTGCTGGTCGACATCGGCGAAAAAAGCGAGACATTCATACCGCGCGGCGAGTTCGGCGGCAACGTTCCGTTCAAAGTGGGAGAATCCATCCCGGTCGTCAAACTTTCCAACGGTTCAGGCGGCGGGCCCATACGTGTGTCCTGGCGCAGAGCGCGCGAACAGATGGGATGGGAACATATCGAGCAGGCATTTAAGCGCAAACTTTCCATCCAGGCAAAAGTAAAAGGCGAGACAAAAGGCGGACTGCTGGTAGAGTGCGAAAGCGGCGTGGTAGGGTTTGTGCCTGCGTCGCATGTGGACCTCAGACCGGCTGGCAATCTCAAGAAATGGAAAGGCAAATCCATCACCGCCTATATCACCGAATTTGACCCTGCAAAAAACAACCTGGTTCTCTCCAGAAAACAGTGGCTTTCCGAAGAAACTCAAAAGAAAAAATCCGCCACACTTTCCACATTGCAGTTGGGCGATGTTAAAAAGGGAGTGGTGACAGGCATCACCACATTCGGAGCGTTCGTGGATATCGGCGGTATCGAAGGTCTGCTCCACATCGGCGAACTCGAATGGTCGCACACCAACAAAGTTTCGGACGTGCTCAAAGTCGGGCAGGAAATCGAAGTGAAAGTGATGAAATTTGATGCAGGCAGCGAACGTGTCTCGCTCTCGCGTAAAGCTTTGCTCCCGCACCCCTGGGCGGACGTTGAGAAACAATTTCCGGTCGGCAGTGTTGTCGAGGGAAAGGTGGTCAGCGTCACTGATTTCGGCGCGTTTGTGGAACTGGCTCCGCATGTCGAGGGTCTGCTCCACGCATCTGAAATTTCGTGGGAATCTTTTAACCAGAAACCGTCGGAACTGCTCAAAGCCGGCGCAGTCGTCAAAGTGCAGGTTCTCAGCGTCAGCCACGAACAGGAAAAAATTTCGCTCTCGCTTAAGCGCACTCTGGAAAGTCCCTGGGCCAAACTCAGCCAGAAATACGCGGTGAACTCGCTGGTCAAAGTGAAGGTAAGTTATCTGGTGCCGTTCGGCGCGTTTGCGCGTCTGCCGGAAGGAATTGAGGGACTCGTTCACATTTCTGATTTTTCCTGGACCAAACGGGTACGCCATCCCGAAGATATAGTCAAAGTCGGCGAAGAACTGGAAGTTAAAATACTGGAAATCGACCTGGAAAAAGAAAAGATTTCGTTTGGATTGAAACAGGTCAAGGGTAACCCGTTCGAGACTTATACCAAAGGCACGCGCGTGACCGCGAAAGTGACGCAAGTGCTGGATTCCGGAGCAGTGGTGGAACTGGAACAGGACCTTGAAGCTTTTGTGCCGCGTTCTGAAATGGCGCAGGAAAAGTTTAAGCACCCGACGGAAATCGTCACTATCGGCGACACGATTGAAGCCAAAGTCATTCTGACCGATATCAAGGAACGCAAGATTCACCTCTCTATCCGCCAGCTCGATCTCGAACTCCAGCGCGAAGCTGAAAAAAAATATTCCATGAAGAACAACAGACCCAAACTCGGGCAGATACTCGATTCCTGAGACTGGCTGTCAATGATGTTCCCGCCTGATTTTTGCGTTCAATAACCAAACTTTCACTTGCTGCAGTGCTGGCCCTGGCCGGGGTATGGTCCTACCGTCAGATGAGGAGCGCCGGCGATTTTTTCCCGCGTGTGGGCAAAACAGCTCCCTCTCCTGAACAAATACAAAGAATCCTTAAAGACAGCGAAAAACGGCTCACGCAGGACCCGGAAAATCTGGACGCGCTTGTAGATCAGGGCGTGGCGCGATTTTTTATGGGGCCGGACCACTATTCCGAATCGCTGAACGCTTTAAACACTGCCTGGCGCATGAGCGCGTTCGACCCCCGCATTTTTTATTATTCGGGAATTCTCTACGAAGACCTTTCGCTTTTCGAAGAATCTGAAAAACAGTACCGCCGCTTTCTCAAACATATGCCCAACGACCGTGAAGTGGAACTCCGTCTCGCGCGTCTCATGTTCCGTATGGGCAAGTGGGACGAATCGGTACACTATTACGAAAATCTGGTGAAAGCCAATCCTAAAGATGTGACATCCACCGTCAATCTCGGGCTCGCCTATGCACGCCGGTACCAGCAGTACCAGGACGAACTTGCCAAAAAACCTAAGAAAACTCAAGGCACGGAAAAGCCCGCGGAACCCGGCACTCTCGATCCCAATGCACTGCTTTCGCGCGCCATCGAATACCTGGAAAAAGCGTCCAAACTTGACGCTGACCTCGACGATGGTCTGTATCTTGAACTGGCCAAACTCTATTTTGCGAAAGGCGACTGGCAAAACTGCGTCAACGCAGGATTCTCCGAACTCAAAAGAAAGTCCGACGACGCTGAAACGCTCAAGCTGGTCACGCTCGCCTATGAAAAGCTCGGCGACAAGGCCAAGGCCTATGAATTTGCCGCGCAATGGGAAAAGAGCGATCCCAAAAGCCGTCAAGCGCATCAGAAAGTCGTCCAGTTAAAGCCCCGAACAAAAAAATAGCTGCGCACAGGGACGCGCAGCGGTATATGGGGGAATTGCAGATGTCCGACCGGAAGTTGCCCGCCAACCTTTCACGATTTCATTTTTTCTGCAAATTTCATGATGACAAAATTGCGTAAAGCGCTGCTGTGCTGTACGGCGTCAATTATCCTGCTGGCAGTGCAGACTGGATTTCCCGCGGCGCAGAACAAATTGATCGCGCGGAAATTCGACTGGCATGTGGCGCAGACAGACCATTTTGATGTCTATTACTATCCCGGCAGCGAGGCATGGCTGCCGCACGTTTCTGAGTATCTGGAAACTTCGTATTCCCGCGTGACCAAAGGGCTCGGCATTGAAATCCCGGACCGGTCCCCGTTTTTCCTCTTCCTCAACCACAACGAGTTCGAACAAAACAATATTGTTGACGTGGGAGAGGGAACCGGCGGCGTGACAGAAGCGTTCAAGAACCGGTTTCTGGTGTTCAATGACGGCACTCGTCGGTGGCTGGAACATGTGGTGGCTCACGAGTTCACGCATGTGGCGCAGTTCCATGTTCTCTATTCCGGTTTTTGGAAATCTGCAAGACTGCTGAAGTCCGTGCTTTACCCGCTGTGGTTTTTGGAAGGCATGCCGGAATATTTTTCCGGCGAAATAGACGATGTTGAAAAAGATATGGTCCTGCGCGACGCGGTCACATCCGGCAAACATATCCCTCTCATGCTACTGCACGGGTTCAACCACGTCAAACCGCACCAAGTGACACTCTCGTACAAGACCGGCAACGCTGCGCTGGAATATATCGCGCGCGAGTACGGCGAAGAAAAAATCGGCGCTTTGCTGAATTCGCTCTCGGAAAAGTTCGACATGAATTCCGCGCTGACTGAAACGCTCGGCATCAATCTGCTTCAGCTCGACGCCAATATGTGGGAATGGCTCGAAGAAAAATATGAGGAACAGTCGGAATCGCTCAATGAACCGGAACATTATGGCAAACCTCTGACGCGGCCGGACAAACTCTACCCTGTGTTCAATTCCAATCCGGCGCCGACGCCTGACGGCAAATCCTGTTTCTATCTTTCCGACAGAGACGGGGCAACGGAAATTTACCGCTACGATTTCGAATTCAGCCGTCCGACACTGCTGGAGATTCAGAAAAAGTTCCCGGGCGAAATCGAGGAAATCCACCGCGCCGGCAGCGCTCTTTCTGTTTCGCCCGACGGTAACGAACTCCTGTTTGCCGGGGAAAGCCGCCAGATAGACTATCTTTATTTCTATGACCTGCGCCGGTTCCGTCTGCGGCGGATACGCATCCCGCTGGACGGAGTGTCCTCGCCCCAGTTCTCGCCCGACGGCAGTAAGATCCTTTTTGTCGGCATGAAAAACGGATTGTCGGACCTGTACATCTGCTCCAAAAGCGGCGGGGATCTCAAACAGCTCACTGAAACTTTTGAGGACGAGAACTTCCCGCGCTATTTTCCCGACGGGCAGAAAATACTTTTTTCGCGCGAGGTAGAACGGCCCGGCAGTGCTCGCCACTTCGAACGCGATCTCTGGACTCTGGAACTTGACGGTCTGAAACAAAACCGGATTACCACTTTGTATAGCGATGAAATCATGCCTGCTGTATCGCCGAACGGGCAAGATATTGTTTTCGTGGGCAGTACGGACGGGATCAATAATCTGTACCGTGTCCCGCTGCAGGGCGGCGCGCCGGAACAGATGACGCATGTAAAGGGGGGGAATTTTAATCCGGTTTTTATGCCGTTCGGGAACGAACTGCTTTTTGTTTCTTTCCGCGCAGGTGAACAGCATCTCTACCGGATGCCGTTTCAGACATCAGCCGCAAGTCCATCGGTCAAGAGCAAGCATTCCGCGGACACAAAAACAGCATTTGTTTCACCCGGACCGCTGGCCGCCGCAGGCCTGCGCGGAGGACGCCCGTACAAGTTCCGCGCGTCAACGGACTTTTTCTTTCCGATCATGTTCTATTCTTCCACCGACGGACTTTTTCTTTCGGCATATTGGCAGGCATCGGAAATGCTTGGCAACCACCAGATACAGTCCGCAGTCACGTACGCGTCGGCTCTCAACTTTTTGAATTACCAGATTTACTATTCGTATCTGAGATACCGTCCGCAGTGGACGTTCGGCTTTCTCGGAGACACGCAGGAGAATGTGCTGGTGACTACGCGCGAGAAGCGGCGCGAGGATGCGCAGTTTGTGGCCATGACATACCCGTTCGACAGGTTTGACAGTGTCCAGTTCAGATTCCTTACTACCGAGCGCAGGATTCAATTTACCGACGATGCTTTTTCAACTGTGCGGTTTGCAGGACGGGAAAACGTGGCGTCCATTGCGCTGACACGAGATGTTGCGAAGGGCCGTTTTCTGGAAACAACAAGCGGGTATCGCGTGTCCGCCGCGCTCGATGATTCCAGCGCTGCGCTCGGCAGTGAACAGGAATACCGGAATTTGTATCTTACTCTGCATCATTTTCAGCCGCTTCACCGCGAAAGCTCGATTGCGTTCCGGTTTGCCAGCGGGTCCAGTTTCGGCAGGGACAGGCAGGTGTTCCGTGTGGGCGGTTCGGATTCATTGCGCGGGTACGGGCGGTACGATTCGGACACTGCGGCGAACAATTTTGCGCTCACCAATCTGGAATTGCGGTTCCCGGTGCTGTTCGACATCAACACGCACGTCTGGTTTTTGTTCCCGGACTTTTTGTTCAAGAATGTGTACGGCGCAGTGTTCACGGACAATGCCGTGCTCTGGGGCAACACCACGCGGCTGGGCGACAAGGGATTGGGCGACGTGAAAAATTCAGCGGGACTGGGACTGCGGTTTCAGGCGTTCGTATTACAGACCTACCCCATCATACTGCAGTTCGACTGGGCGCGCCGCACGTCCGACGGAGACCAGGCCTTTTACATCAGTTTTGGGCCGAACTTTTAGGAAATTTTACCAGACCGTTATATTCTGATTTTTCGTGTCGGTGTGCGTGCAATTCACCCAAAAATCTGCGCCGTTGGACGTAGTGTACCGCCATCCGGACGCATCACTGGTAAAGTCCGAACGGTTTGACCCCACAGCGGAAAGAATCCTATCCGAGTCCGGGTGATGCGCGCCTAATTTAGCAGTGGGAATACTCTCGATGTATTTCGGCGCAAAGTCCGACAGCGCGCCCGGCGGAACGCCTTCATTGTCCGCAATATAAACGCCCAAAGCGGACCGCATATTTTTAGCTGCGCCTTTTGTTGAGGCCTCCTTTGATTTCCGCATCATTTCGGCAAATTTCGGTATGGCCACGGCCGCAAGAATCCCGATGATGGCTACCACAATCATCAGTTCAATCAGAGTAAAACCGGAGGAATCCGGATAGAGTTTGTTCTGGCGTATGTTCATAGTAATTAGAGCAATAGAATTATAACAGCCGGTACCGGATTTGTCCAGCGTTTTATTAACGGCATTCCGGGCCCCATTCCGGCCTTGTATGATTTGACTCTTTGCCCCGGATTTTGGAAAATATACTGATATGGGAAAAAAGAAGGATCGTCTTAATCCGGCAAAGCATCCAGCCGCTGAACCTGCGCGTCCAGCATTGAAACTGGAAGGCATCTCCAGGCGCGGATGGAAAGTCATCGGCGCAGGAATTGGCATTGTCATTATCGGCTACTATGTGCTTTCGCTGACGGATCCGGCAGGTCAAAACTGGGCCTCCACTCTTTCGCCGTTCCTCCTGCTGGGCGGGTACGCGACTATCGGCGTGGGGATTGTCACGCGCGATCCTCAGACGGACAATACAAACCCCGAAATCAAATGACGCTTCCTCTGCTTGCCATTATCGTTATCGCCGCACTGCTTGCGGGATACCGGTTCTACGGGCGTTTTATCGCAGCTCAATTTGCTTTAAATGATGATGTACAAACTCCTGCGCAGAAAATCAATGACGGCAACGATTATGTCCCGACCCGTCCGTTTTACCTGCTCGGCCAGCATTTTTCCGCGATTGCAGCTGCAGGTCCCATTGCAGGGCCTATTCTTGCCTGTCAGACGTTCGGCTGGCTGCCGTGCATTCTGTGGGTGGGATTCGGAGTTATTTTTATCGGGGCTGTGCATGATTTTTCCTCGCTGGTCGCGTCAGTCAAACACAATGCAAAATCCGTGGCGGAAATCGTCCGTCTGAATCTGGGCGAACGCGCGTGGTATGCCATGATGGCGTTCATCTGGCTTGCGCTGGTTTATGTGATTGTGGCGTTCACTGACATCACGGCCGCGACTTTTGTGGGAATTACCGAGGAATTTGAGGTGGGCGCTTTTTCGTTCAATCCGGGGGGCGCGGTGGCGGCTTCCAGCGCGCGGTACCTGACGCTGTCAATTGTGATGGGGATTGTCGAGCGGAGATTCAAACCGCCGCTCTGGCTGACCACGATTATCTTTGTGCCGGCTACGCTCGGATGTGTGTGGCTGGGGACTCAATTCTCGACGGTACTGATTCTTACGCAGAAAAATTGGGGCTTTGCAATTTTGGCTTACTGTTTCATTGCTTCGCTTCTGCCGCTGTGGATTCTGCTCCAACCCAGGGGATATTTGGGCGGGTTTGTGCTTTACGTTGCTCTTGCTGTGGGCGTGATTGGTATTTTTTTCGGCGGATATGAAATCCAGCAACCGGCATTCAAATCGTGGACAGGACCAAAGATGACGGACGCGCTCTTTCCGTTTCTTTTTGTCACTATTGCGTGCGGGGCATGTTCGGGGTTTCACGGGCTGGTCTGTTCCGGCACCACTTCAAAGCAGGTGGAAAAGGAATCGCATTGCAAGCCCATCGGATACGGGGGGATGCTGCTGGAAGCGTTTGTCGCGCTGATTTCGCTTGCCACTATCATGATCATGGCTCAAACGGAAAAGATGCCCGGTCCAGGCAAGATTTACGGCGACGGTATTGGCGGGTTTCTGACGGTGATTATCGGAAAAGAACACTTGATGTTTGCAACCACGTTCGGCGCCATGGCTTTTTCCACTTTTGTTTTTGATACGTTGGATGTGGCTACGCGGTTGGGGCGGTACATTCTGCAGGAACTGTCAGGACGCACGGACACGTTTTCCGCTATGGCAGCCACTACGGTTACCGTCGGAGCACCGATGATTCTGTTGATAAAGGCCGAGCCGGGTTCATACCGCATGTTCTGGACATTGTTCGGCACGTCCAATCAGCTTTTGGCCGGTCTGACGCTTTTGGGATTGACGGTTTGGCTCAAGAAAAGCGGCAAAAAATACTGGTTCACGCTCGCGCCCATGATTTTCGTAATGGCTGTCACCTGCTGGTCGCTTATCCTGCAGACCCGAAACGCTTTTTCAACGCTGTCCGGATGGAATGTGAATTTCTTTAACGGTATGATATCCGTGCTTTTGCTGGGTCTGGCGTTTTCGCTTTTGTTCGATTCGTTCCGCACGCTGAAAACTGAATTTTCAGCTTCCTGACTCTTTCCCTTTCGGAAAAGAATCAGGAGGAATCTCATGCATGCTCTCGACGGAATAAAAATACTGGACCTTTCCCGCGTACTGGCCGGGCCGTACTGCTCGATGATTCTGGGCGATTTCGGCGCGGAAATATACAAGATTGAAAATCCTGACGGAGGGGACGACACGCGCGCATGGGGACCGCCGTTCGTCAACGGAGAGTCCGCATATTTTCTTTCCGTAAACCGCAACAAAAAATCCATTGCGCTCAATCTGAAATCCGAGGAAGGAAAAAAAATCGTCTGGTCGCTCATAGACGAGTGCGATGTACTGCTGGAAAATTTCCGGCCGGGCACTTTGGAAAAACTCGGACTGGGTTATGACGAAGTTGCGCGTCGCAATCCCAAAATGATTTACGCATCTATCTCCGGGTACGGCAAGAGCGGGCCCGACATGCTGAGACCCGGATACGATCTGGTGGCGCAGGGTTTGAGCGGTATTATGGACATTACAGGTTCGCCCGACGGTCCGCCGACCAAAGTGGGAACATCAATTGCGGATCTTGTGGCCGGTCTTTACTGCACCATCGGCATTCTGCTCGCGCTTCAGGCCCGTCATAAAACCGGCAAGGGTCAGAAAGTGGACGTGTCCCTGCTCGACGGTCAGATTTCGCTGCTCACATATCAGGCCGGCATTTATTTTACGTCGGGCAAAGTGCCGAAACGGCGCGGCAACCAGCATCCGACCATCTGCCCTTACGAAACTTTCCGCGCCAGTGACGGTCACTTGAATATTGCGGTGGGTTCCGAACGTATCTGGTCGGATTTTTGCGCGGCGATTGAAAAACCTGAACTGAAAAGCGACCCGCGTTTTGCGCTCAACAAGGACCGCGTGCAGAATCGTGATGCTCTTTTTCCCATTCTCGACAAACTCATCAGCCATAAACCGGTCTCGAATTG
>CAYHWZ010000059.1:0-10013 GCA_964359975.1 uncultured Elusimicrobia bacterium
GTTGCTTCGACTGAAACGCTTGTAACCACCGCCATATAAGCAAATAAAATGGCCATGCCGAACATCACAACTTTGCTCCTGGCATGCGCCCTGCTGTTCACCGCCTGCCGCACCGAAAACCAGCGCATGGCCCGCGGTCCCGACGGTGAAGCTGTATTTGACGATACGTTTGTGGAGAGTTCCATCGGCGACGCCAGTTATCTGAACCCTGTGCTGGCGTCGGACAACGCGTCCAGTTCAGTGAACGGGCTTGTGTTCAACGGGCTGATAAAATACAACGCGGAGATTGAGCTGGTCGGTGACCTTGCGGAAAAATGGACCGTTTCCAAAGACGGGCTCACGTTTGTTTTTTATCTGCGCAAGAACGTACGCTGGCACGATGGTCATCCGTTCACTTCCGACGACGTCCTGTACACTTACCAGCGGCTCATTGACCCGGAAGTAAAGACTCCCTACTCCTCCAACTACGACAAGGTCAAAAAAGTTGAAGCGGACGGTCCCTACATTGTGCGCGTCACGTACAAGGAGCCATTTGTGCCTGCGCTCGAATCGTGGGGCATGGGAATTCTGCCTAAACATTATTTTCAGAATGCGTCCGGCAAAGCGTTCAACGAGCATCCGGCCAACAAAAAACCCATCGGCACCGGACCGTACAAGTTCAGCGAATGGAAAGTGGATGAAAAAATCGTGCTGACTGCGAATACCGGCTATTACGACGGTAAACCGCACATCGCGCGCTACATTTTCCGCATCATTCCGGACCAGGCGGTGGAATTCATCGAACTGCGCAACAAGAGTATTGACACTATGATTCTGTCGCCGGACCAGTACTTTGCCTACGATGAATTTTTCGAAGATTATGAAAAGTTCCGTCTGCCGCGCGCCGCATACACTTATTTCGGGTTCAATCTCACGCATCCGCTTTTTAAGGAACATAAAATCCGCGAAGCCATTGCCCACGCGCTGAACAAAAAGGAACTGGTCCAGGGCGTACTGCTCGGCATGGGTCAATCGGCCACAGGACCGTTCCTGCCGCTCTCATGGGCGTTCAATCCGGATACGCGCGACTTTGCGTACGACCCCGCGCTTGCAAAAAAACTGCTCGCTGAAGCAGGATGGGAAGACACCGACGGCGACGGAGTGCTCGACAAGGACGGTAAACCATTCCAGTTCACAATCATGACCAACCAGGGGAACAAATTGCGGTCGCTCACTGCTGAGATTCTCCAGCAGCAATTCAAACAGATCGGCATTAGGGTCACCATCCGCATCGTCGAGTGGTCCACTTTCATCAAGAAGTTCATTGAGAAGCGCGAGTTTGAAGCCATTATCCTCGGATGGGCGCTGGCTCCGGACCCGGACGCGTACGGTATCTGGCACTCATCGCAAAAAAAAGAAGGTCAGTATAATTTTGTTTCCTATGAAAACAAACAGGTGGACCAATGGCTGGAAGAAGGACGCCGCACTTTTGACCACGAAAAAAGAAAACAAATCTACAGGCAGATCCATCAGGCCGTGTTCAATGACATCCCTTACATTTTCCTGTACTATCCGGACTTTCTGCCCGTGGTGCATAAACGGTTCCGAGGCGTCGAACTGGCGCCGGTTTCCAGTTTCGGATTCGGGTGGAACTTTGACAAGTGGTACGTGCCGAAAAATCTGGTAAAGTATCCGGTACTCCAGCAATGAGCCGCTACCTGCTGAGACGTCTGCTGTCCATGTTCCCTCTGCTTTTCGGTATCACCCTGCTGACATTTCTCGTCATGCGGCTTGCGCCGGGCAAACCGACGGACTTGGTCACTGACCTGAACACCAAAATGAGCGCGGAAGCAAAACAGAAACTTTCCGCGCTTTACGGTCTCGACCAGCCGTGGTACATACAATACGGACAGTGGGTGAAAAGAGTGTCGCGTCTGGATTTCGGCACATCGTTCCGCGACGAGCGTCCGGTCATCCGCAAAATCGCCGAGCGTCTGCCCGCCACACTGTTGTTGAACGTGCTCGCGCTTTCAGTCATTTTCATTATCGCGCTCCTGATAGGCATTTACGCGGCCGTGCACAAAGACTCGCTTTTCGACCGGTTCACCACGGTTTTTGTTTTTCTGGGTTACTCTACACCCACGTTCTGGCTAGCCCTGCTGCTGATGATATTTTTCGGTCTGAAACTCGGTATCCTGCCCATATCAGGGCTTCGTTCACTGGACCACGACGAAATGACTCTGCTCGGAAAAATTGCTGACATTGCCAGACATCTGATACTGCCCGTCATGGTCATGTCCTTCACGGGACTGGCTGCGCTCGCACGGTTCAGCCGGTCGGCTATGCTGGAAGTGGTGCGCCAGGATTATGTGCGCACTGCCCGCGCCAAAGGCGTACCGGAAAACCAGGTCATTTTCAAACACGCGTTCCGCAATGCGCTCATTCCGGTCATCACTCTGATGGGTTTGATGCTGCCGGAAATCATCGGCGGCAGTTTTATTTTTGAAACGATTTTCGCATATCCCGGCATGGGGCGGCTCGGCTACGACGCTATCATGGCCAGAGATTATCCGGTGCTCATGGGAATCGGTACGGTCACAGCCATCCTTACGCTGGGTGCCAATCTTTTTGCAGACCTGCTCTATGCGTTCGCTGACCCGAGGATACGTTACCGATGAAAAAGTACACACTTCTCGCGCGTATTCTCCGTCACAAACTGGCCTGCTGGGGATTCTCGCTGCTCGTTCTGCTTGTCCTGCTCGCGCTGATGTCGCCGTGGCTCACGCCGCACGACCCGCTGGAACAGGAACTGGTCGAGCGGCTCCGTCCGCCCTCGCTTCAACATTGGATGGGCACCGACGATCTCGGCAGAGACTTGTTTTCCCGCCTGGTTTACGGCACGCGCATTTCTCTGATAGTGGGATTTGTGGCTGTCACGCTGTCCACACTTTTCGGCACACTCATCGGCCTTGTAGCCGGCTATTTCGGCAAGTGGGTGGACTCAGTGCTCATGCGCACCGTGGACATTTTGCTGTGTTTCCCGACCTTTTTCCTTATTCTCATGGTCATTGCCTTTCTCGAACCCAACATACTTAACGTCATGATCATCATCGGCATCACGTCATGGACAGGCCTCGCGCGTCTGGTGCGCGGCGAAACACTCTCTTTACGCGAACGGGATTTCGTGCTTGCGGCCAAAGCCATGGGACTGCCGACCTGGCGCATTTTTGTCGCTCATCTATTGCCCAACGTGGCTGCGCCCGTGCTGGTAAGCGCCACTCTCGGTGTCGGTAACGCGGTACTGGTCGAAGCCGCGCTTTCGTTTCTCGGACTGGGCGTCCAGCCGCCGACACCGTCGTGGGGAAACATTCTGTCCACGGGAAAAGACTACATACATTTTGCCTGGTGGCTCACGTTCTATCCGGGACTGGCCATTCTGTTCACAGTCATGGCGTTCAACCTGCTCGGCGAGGGTCTGCGCGATGTGCTTGACCCGAGGTCCGGTGAACATGCTCCTTGACGTCCGCAATCTCTCAGTGGAATATTGGCGGGGAGGCGAAACCATCCCGGCCCTGCGCAATGTCTCGCTCCAGCTTGACAGCGGTTCCTGCCATGGTATCGTTGGAGAGTCCGGCTGCGGAAAAAGCACGCTCGCTCTTTCCATGATGGGTCTCATCGCTCCGCACGAAGGCAAAATCACTCAGGGCGAAATTATTTTCAACGGTTCAGACCTTGCAAAACTGCCCTATGCCGAAATGCGACGTATCCGGGGCAAAGACATCGGCATGATTTTTCAGGACCCGTTCACCTCGCTGAACCCGGTACTCAAAATCGGCGCGCAAATCGAAGAAGCGGTGCGCGTGCATACAGATTCGGACCGCGCGTCAAACGGGTCATTCAAAGATCGCGCCCTCGACCTGCTCCGGCAAGTGCGGCTCGCCGACCCGGACCGCATATACAACTCATATCCGCACCAGATATCCGGCGGTCAGAGACAGCGCGCCATGATTGCCATAGCCCTGGCCAACAGTCCGCGTCTCATTATCGCGGACGAACCCACCACCGCGCTCGACGCCACCGTGCAGAAAGAGATCCTCGACCTGCTCCGCGTCTTGCAAACTGAATTGAAAATTGCCATGCTCTTTATCACGCACCACATGGGTATCATTGCCAACTATTCAGACACTTTGACTGTTCTGTATGCGGGTGAAATCGCGGAACAGGGACGCACGCACGACATTCTGCGGAGTCCGCATCATCCCTACACCCGCGCGCTCCTGCATTCCATTCCCGCACGCACCGCGGGCACAGTCAGAAAACAGCTTGCGCCAATCCCCGGCGCACCGCCGAATCTCGCTCATTTACCCTCGGGCTGCGTGTTTCATCCGAGATGTGATAAACGTATGCAGAAATGCGAAACCGATATTCAAATTCTGCGCGAACTTGCTCCGGACAACCGGAAAGTCGCCTGCCACCTCGCGCCGTTCGGTGAGAAATAACGTGCCCCTGCTCGAACTGAAAAATATCGGCAAACAGTTCCGCATCGAGAGCGGATTGTTTAGCACGCGCGGAACAGTCCGTGCTGCGCATGACGTCACTTTTACTATCGAGCCCGGTGAAATCGTCGCACTTGTCGGCGAGTCCGGCAGCGGCAAGACCACAGTGGGAAAAATGATCCAGGGTCTGCTCCGTCCCGACAGCGGGAAAATATTGTTCGACGGAAAGGATGCGTCCGGTATGGACCGTAAAGAACGCGCCGCATGGACACAGATGATCTTCCAGGACCCCTACTCATCGCTTAATCCGAAAATGACCGTCGGCGCCGCGCTCCGCGAAGCCATGCACCGCAACTCAAGTGCCGGTACCGGACATTCCGCATTCACAGAAATCGGGGAGATTCTCGGACTCGTCGGACTGCCGTCCAACATACAGGACAGTTACCCTCACCAATTTTCCGGCGGACAAAGACAACGCATCGTAATTGCGCGCGCGCTCGCCCTGCATCCGCGTCTGATTGTGGCAGACGAACCTGTCTCCGCGCTCGACGTTTCTATCCAGGCACAGATACTGAACCTCTTGCTCGACCTGAAGTCGAAACTCAATCTCACCTATCTCCTCATAACGCACGACCTGCCGGTAGTAGAATACCTCTCCGACCGCGTGCTCGTCATGCGCGACGGTGAACTGGTCGAACAAGGCCCGACACAGCAGATTTTCTCAGCGCCGCAAAACCCATATACGCAGAAACTTCTTTCCGCCGCTCTTCCTCTGACGGTCTAGACCATGTCAACGCTTTCAGATTTTCTCAGTCAGTCCGCCTCGTACCACCCCGAAAAACCCGCCCTGATTTACAAAGGCCAGACCTGGAGTTACAGCGAACTCTACGAAAAATCGCGCCGCCTTGCCGCCTCTTTTCAGCAGATGGGAATCCAAAAAAATGACCGCGCCGCACTGATATTGAAAAATTCGCCGGAATTCGTCCTCAGCGTTTTTGCGCTCAGCCATATCGGGGCCGTTGCCGTGCCTATCAATTTCATGCAAAAGCCCGACGAAATGATCTACATATGCAAACATTCTGCAGTGAAGGCCTTGCTCACCCAGCACGCATTCGTCAAGACCGCGCAGGAAATCTGCGTCCACTGTCCCTCGGTCAAAAATGTCATACTCACCGACATCGACACCGAGGCCCATCCGGCGCCGCCAGAATATATTCAGCTGCACAAACTCCTCGAAAAACCCGCGCCCGATTCACCCGCAGTCTGCGCCGAGCAGGACACCGCCATCATCCTCTATACGTCCGGCACCACAGGCAAACCCAAAGGCGCCATGCTCACACATTATAATCTCACCACCAACGCCGATGCAGCGGTACAGGCATTCGGACTCACCGCCGACGAAAAATTTCTTTCACTTCTTCCCATGTTCCACATTTTTGCCTGGACCTGCAACGTGCTCTTGCCTGTCCGGCTCGCCTGTCCCGTCATCATTGCGGAATCCATCCGCCCGCCGCGCCCCTGGCTCAAACTCATGATGAAACACCATGTCACCGTGTTCGAAGCCGTGCCGCAGATTTTCGCCGTCATCGCCGCCCAGGCCAAAGGATTCAAAGCATTGCTCCTCCGCTGGCTGTTTTTCCGCAGCGTAAAGTTCTGCATCTCCGGCGCCGCGCCGCTCAGCATGGAAGTGTCCGAACTGTTCCGCAAAAAAATCGGCAAAACTATTTTTGAAGGTTACGGTCTCACCGAAACCAGCCCCCTGGTGTCCGCCAACACACCGGAAGCTATCCGCACCGCCAGCGTCGGCAAACCCGTCGAACATGTAAACGTCAAAATCATCGATGAAAATGAAACCCCGCTTCCCGCAGGCACAGAAGGCGAAATCTGCGTCCAGGGACCCAACATTATGAAAGGATACCTCGACATGCCGGACGAAACCCGCGACAGTTTCACCCGCGACCAGTGGTTCAAGACCGGCGACATCGGTCTGCTCGACAAAGACGGGTTCCTCTTTATTAAAGACCGCATAAAAGATATGATAATCGTGAAAGGTCTCAAAGTGTTTTCCATCCAGGTGGAATCCGTTCTCCTGGAACATCCCGCCGTAGCCGAAGCCGCCGTCGTCGGGATGCCCGGACCGGACAACAACGAGACCATCAAAGCGTTCGTGGTCCTGCACGAAGGACAAAGCGCGGACAAGCTGGCTCTGCTCGAACATTGCCGCGCCAAACTGCCCGCGTACAAACGTCCGCGCGACATTGAGATTATAAAAGAAATGCCGAAAAATGCTTTGCAAAAAATATTGAAACGTGAACTGAGGAAGGGGGGAACCATAAAATGAGGAAATACAAGATACTAATTGTTGAAGACGAACAACTGCTGGCCGATATCACGCGCATGAACTTTCCCGCGGACCGCTTCACAGCCAAAGTCTGCTACAACGGACCCGACGCGCTCAAAGAAGTCACCCGCGACCGGCCGGACCTCATCCTGCTCGACATCATGATGCCCGGCATGGACGGATGGGAAGTCCTGCTCAAACTCAAATCCAATCCCAAAACTTCCGCCATACCCATCATCATGTGTACAGCCAAGGACGGACTTGTCGACGTGGAAAAAAGTTTCAAGTACGGAGCCCAGGCCTATGTCATCAAACCCATTGTCTTCGGCAAACTGCTCAAAAAAGTCGCGGCCATTCTGAATATCGAAGAACTCCTGAGTGTCTGACCCTGAAAAATTCCTCCGCATCGTACAGGAAACAACCGCCCAGCTGGGGCTGAACTGTTTCTGGGTCGGCGGTTCGCTCCGCGACTACTTTCTCAAGCGCGAATCAAAAGACCTTGACTTCGCCGTACGCAAACACGCCCGCGTCATTGCTTCAAAAATCGCAGCACAACTCGACGGCGCATTCTTCGCGCTGAAAGAAGAACAGAGCATTTACCGCGTCACACTCAAAGACGGGTACCAGCTCGACTTTGCGAAATTCAAAGGACCGGACATATCGCAGGACCTCGCAGCCCGCGATTTCACCATCAACGCGCTCGCAGCCGAACTTTCCAAAGACTGGCCCGGCCCGTCGGAAAAGATGAAAGTCCTCGACCCGCACAACGGACTCGCCGATATCCGCGCCCGCCAGGTGCGTCCCGTCAGCCCCGATATCTTTACCGACGACCCGCTGCGCATGCTCCGCGCCTACCGCATCTCAGCACAGCTTAGATTTGAAATCACGCAAGACACTCTCGACAGCATCGCCCGGCACAAAAAACTCATCCAAAGCCCCGCATCCGAACGCGTCCGGGAAGAAATCATGCTCCTCCTCGACTGCCACGATTCCGCCAAACATTTCCGCGCACTCGACCAGTCCGGACTCATCTCAGAAATCATGCCCGAAACCGACCCCAACCGCGCCTGCGCCCTGCAATACTATCCAGGCAAAGGAGTGTGGGGACACTCGCTCGACGGACTGGAACGGCTGGAATGGATTTTTGAAAATCTGGAAAGCGAATTCGGACCCGACGCGGGCGAAATCAAGACCGCGCTTGATGACCGCAACTGCGGCGCAGACGGACACCCGCTGTCCTCCATTATGAAACTTGCTATTTTATTTCACGATATCGGGAAAGCCGAAACAGCGGAAACCATAGATGGCAGAATGCGTTTTTTCGAACACGAATACGTAGGAGCAAAAATGGCCGCCAAAATGGCCCGCCGGCTCAGATTCGGCGCCGACTCGGAAAAGTCACTGCGCCAGCTTGTGCAGTCGCACATGCGGCCGGGAGGATTGGCCCACGCGCCCACAATCACCGACCGCGCCAAACTCCGTTTTTTCCGCGACCTGAAAGAACTCGCCGTGCCCATGCTCATCGTTTCGCTCGCCGACCGGTACACTTACCTGACCGATGACGAACTCGGCAAAGGACGCGACCTCCACGAAAAATTTGTGAAAGAAATCCTTCTCTGGCACTACCAGAAACTGCGTGAAACCCCGCCCGACCAGCCCAAAATCCTCGACGGCAACGACATCATGGCTGAATTCAAACTGCCGCCCGGCCCGCTCATCGGCAAAATCCTCGAAGCTGTCACCGAAGCCCGCGCCCTGAACGAGATCACCACGCGCGAAGACGCCGTCCAGTTCGTCAAAAACTACCTGACAAGTTTATTGAAAAAGTGACCGTCATACCGGCGAAAGCCGGTATCCAGAAAAACTATTTCTTCTTTTTCTCAGCAGGCGTTGCCGCAGGCACAGGCATCGGAGGCACCATATCAAATTTCCCGTCCGACTCCTCAAATATCACGCACCCGCTTTCCGCCGTAGTCCCGCTGGTGTGCCGTCTCCCCGCAGGAATAATGATATAAGACCCAGCCGCCAATTTATTCTGACTGCTTTCCGTCCCGTACGCAAAAACCCCGGAAATCACCACCAGCTTAATGACACTGCTGTGATAATGCATCGGACTCTTGACCCCGGCCGCAAACCGCGTGAGCGACCCGTAACCCGACACCGCAGGATCGCCCCACATAATAGCCCGTTCAACACCCGGCATCATTTCCTTATACACCATCTCTTCCGCCGGCCGCACAACCTCCTTGACCGGAGCAGGAACCGAAACCGCCGCAGCAGCCGGAGCCGCACCTTCCTCAGCCCTTGCCGCCGAACCAATCGCACACACACCGACCGCCAGCACCACAGCCAATACAATTCTCATATTTTACCTCCCGACGAATTCCGACAAACAACATCCATATTACCTCTTACTTAAAGACGAATCAATTTAATTTTGTAAAACTTGACCAAAAAGTCAGGATTTGGTATATTCAAAGCAGAAATACGCCTTTTTTACGTTTCAGGAGAAAGATATGAGTTCTTCAAAACCCGCGCCGGAACCTGATTCCCGCGCACTGCAGTCGCACCCCAAAGTCACAGTTGGGCCGTTCCCTTCTTCCAAAAAGATTTTTGTCGAGGGAAAAATCCCCGGCGTAAAAGTCGCCATGCGCGAAGTCCAGCTCGAAGGAAAAGGCAACAACCCCTTTACACTCTACGACACATCCGGCCCGTTCACCGACCTCGGCCAAACCATTGACCTGGAAAAAGGACTCGCACCACACCGCGAAAAATGGATCCGCAGCCGCAACGATGTCACTGAACTGAAAGAATCCACATCCGCTTTCTGCCGCCAGCGAATGCAAGACCCGGCTCTGAACGCCATACGGTTCCCGAACCTGAGGAAACCGCTCCGCGCCAAACCCGGCAGCAACGTCACCCAGATGCACTACGCACGCAAAGGCATCATCACTCCGGAAATGGAATACATCGCCATCCGTGAAAATCAGAAACTCGAAGAATGCCGCGAGTCCACGTTCCAGCATCCGGGTATGTCCTTCGGCGCGTCCATCCCGAAAAAAATCACACCCGAATTTGTCCGCGACGAAGTCTCCATCGGACGCGCCATCATCCCGTGCAATATCAACCACCCGGAAACCGAACCCATGATCATCGGCCGCAATTTCCTGGTAAAGATCAACGCCAATATCGGCAAC
>CAYHWZ010000060.1:0-9894 GCA_964359975.1 uncultured Elusimicrobia bacterium
CAGTTCATCTGTGATGCGCAGCATAGGGAGATGGGTCTGGTTTTTGGCGTGGACCACATAATCTTTTGTGTATTGGTACACGGCGATGATCCAGAGCGGGTCGGCTAATTGCAGAGCGTAGCCGATTCTCAGGTCGTTGTTAGTCAATTTAAAGTCGGTGATGTTGTTGACTCCGTAACGGTTCTTGTTTATTTGAATCAGATAGTTTGTGAAATCGGTGCTGATGTCTTTGCGTCCGGAGAAGTCGGGGTAGACAGCGCTGGATGAACGGCTGATGGAAAGGGAGTCGGCATAATCCTGGTTGAGTGTGCCGATTTCGCTGAGATAGTCTTGCAGGAATCTGATGCGGTACAGGATAAAGCTCAGCATTTGCGTTGAATTTACTTTGTTTTCTGCGAGGATGTTTTTGCCGGTTTCGTAGGTGAATTGATTTTCGGCTTGCATGGGTTGGACCATGTATTGGCTTTGGATGTCTGCGCCGCCGCCGGGCTGTCGTTCGGAGGTGGCGAGTTCGCGGCCGAAGGGTTTGGGCATTATCTGGGTAAACTTGTCCGGGACTCCGCTGATGCCGTAATCGCGGGCAAATTCGCGTGCGGCTGCGTCGTGTCCCATGGTGTGATGTAAATTGACAAGGCCTTCGCGCATGCCGTAGTCAAGCGCAGTGCTGAAGAAGCGGAGGGCAATGCCGCCGGCGCCGCCGGTTTCCGTACTGAATTTCCAGTTGTCTGCAAAGCGGGTTTCGATGTAATGTTTACCGCGCACGAGGATGCGGTGCGGGAGCATCAGGTTACGTTCGCCCCATTCCACGCCCCAGTAGGTGGGGTGGGTAGGTTCGTAGGTGACTGTCCAGTCTTCACGGAGGAAGTCAGGTGTTTCGGCAGTGAGTGCGCAAGGGATGGACAGAAGTGTGAAGAGGAACAGGAATTTTTTCATTCATGTAAGAATAGCAGGGAAATGGCTTTTGTGCCAGCCACTATTCATTCTTCTCTGTTTAATGGTTCCCGCTCTTATCCTTGACAAAAATCGGTTTTGGGGGTATATTTAGCAGGTAATACGACAATGGCACACTCTGGGTGACCAGGGGCCGCAAAGCCGTGCGCCCGCCTCTTCGGCGGGTCGGCAGGCTACCGAATATTATGAGAATATTTTTTAATATCCTTAACGGGAATAGATGTTTTGTAAGGCCAGCGGTCTCTGCGGGACTGCTGGTATTTATTTGTATTGCCGCGGGTTCTGCCACAGAACTGATGTCTCATGCCACTCAGCTGGGTCACAAAAAATTTCATGCGGAGGTTTATTACCGGCACTTGGCCAAGCAGGATATGCTGCTGGAGGTGACGCAGAGCAGGGCCGTGACGGTGACGGGGTCCACGATTGCGTCCAACTCTACGACTGAACTGGAATCGGAAGGGAGCGGGAACGGGATGATGGCGCGGGTTTCTTTTGAACCGATGGACAATGGTCTGCGTTATTATTTCCTGGGCGGATTGAGCACATATGACCTGAAGATTCCGTCCGGAGCGTTTTCCAACAGTTATGCGACGGATGATGCGGGGTTTGTGTTTGGGGGCGGTCTCAAATATACGCTGGCTCCGTATACGATGGTAACGCCGGCATTTTCTGCGGATTTGAGTGCGGTGCATTCGCGGTACAGGTTGACGAGGTTCACTTCGGGGGACGGGAAATCTGCGGGCGGGACTTCGTTTTTGCTGACGACGTTGGAACTGCAGGCGGCGCTGACTGTGAGTAAGAAGTTTATGTTTGATATGGGTGGTGTGCGGGCTTCGATTGATCCCTATCTGGGTGTGAAGGTGATTCATTTGCGGTCGGGGCTGGATGACTTGTCGAGCGGGGCTCATTTTTCCGGGACTAAGACGGGGTATGCGCCGTTTTTCGGGTTCAAGTTTAAGCCGTTCACTTATGAAGGGTTGGTGATCGAGGGGAGTGTGCTGAATGAGTTGTCGGCTTCGATCGGATTGACTTTGGGGTTCTGATTTAGTTTAATATTGCAGTTGGGTCTGAGAAAGTAGGTTTCCGCTGATGCGGAAATAATCTTGCGTGAAGGGAGCGTGGGCCTGCCGAGACTGAAGATTAAGCGGATTTCTATTGCTAAGCGCTTCTTTTTTCTCGGAAGCGTTTTTTTATTTTTTACAGGAGGTCATTATGCCGAACAAGAAGAATGTAGAAGGTGTGAAGGCGATTGAAGAGAAGCTGAAGGTTTATCCGAATCTTCTCTTGACGAGTTATCAGGGGTTGTCCACGCCTGAGGTGAATGATTTGCGCGCAAAGCTGAAACCGCTGGGGTGCGAGTTTGGTATTGTGAAAAATACTTTGACGAGTATTGCTTTGAAGAACGCGGGGCTGGAAGAATTTGCGAAGTTTTTTTCCGGGCCTACGGCGCTGGCGTTTCAGAAGGGTGACCCGTCGGCTTTGTCAAAGGTGCTGGTGGAATTTGCCAAGGGGAATGAGAAGCTGAAGATTGTGGCGGGGTATTTGGCGGGCAAGCTGCTGACTGACAAGGAGATTAAGATTCTGGCGACTTTGCCGTCGCGGGAAGTGCTTTTGACCCAGGTGGCGATTGTGCTCAATATGCCGATGCAGAGGTTTGCCACGGTGCTGAACGCGCCTATTCAGAAGCTGGCTGGTTTGCTTAAAGCTTTGGAGACTCAGAAGGCGAAAGCGGCGTAGCAGGGGAGTCGGGAACAAGATTTAGTTCAAACAAACAGGAGGTAGTAAAATGGCTACAAAAGATGAATTGATTGAAGCGATAGCGAAAATGTCGGTGCTGGAATTGTCCGAACTGGTGAAAGCCATTGAGGAAAAATTCGGCGTGAGCGCGGCAGTGGCAGTGGCAGCGGCTCCTGCAGCAGGCGGTGCAGCGGCGGGCGGCGCGGCAGCTGGCGGTGAAGAGAAGACTGATTTCACTGTGGTGCTGGCTGTGGCTCCTGCGGACAAGAAGATTCCCATCATCAAAGCGGTACGCGAAATCACGGGCTTGGGCTTGAAAGAGGCCAAGGACCTGGTGGAAGGCGCTCCGAAAAATGTGAAGGAAGGTATTCCGAAGGCCCAGGCAGAAGAAATTAAAAAGAAGCTGACGGATGTGGGCGCGGGAGTGGAACTGAAGTAAACTGTTTCAGAGTAAGAAGTAAGTAGAGTCAACGGCGTGGTAAGGTGGTAAAGTGGTAAAGTGGTAAGGCGACAGGCAGGGAATTTGGTTCTCTCTTAGTTGTTCCTGATGCCACTCTAGCACCTTATCACTTTATCACGCCGTCGGCTGTTTCGTCTGTTTTCCGGGGTGTAGTATAATGGTAGTATGTACGCTTTGGGAGCGTGCGGTCTGGGTTCGATTCCCGGCACCCCGACACTGTGTTCCGGGTTTGATTCTGCAGTTTTTCTTATCTGAATCCTTTTACTTCTACTGGTTTTGATTTGGGTTGGCTGATTTTCATACGATTTTATCCACTGGAATTCCAATACTGGTGAGAATACCGACCAACTCTGGATTAGTCATAATCCTTGTTGGTGCAGCATAGGGATTGATATACAACCCTATCCTATTATCAGAGAATGAGCTCACCACATAAATCCCAATGTTTTCAGTGTTTCCTGATAAATATTTGTTTTTCGTGATCTTTTGGCCTGTGGGAATCTGAATTTTCATGAGCCCTTTCCAAACAAAGTCAAACACATCTTGACGCAATGATGTTTCGATCAATAAAATTGTTCTATGATCAGGATAGTTTGCGAACTTCTTATTCGCACTTTTTGCATTTCCTTTGTACCGGTTAGAAATAGTGTTGAGAATATTTGATTGAGAACAATTTATCGGAGCAGAATATGTTTTGTCAATCTTTAACTCAATTGCAATTTTATTTTTCGGGTGCACTAAATCGGATGTTTTATCATGACCGCTTTGATCTCCATCCTGCCAAGCAGAATCAGTCTTCTTAAATCGGTCTAACCATAACTTTTTCTGCTTATCCATATAAACCTCCCCAAGCTTTCTATTAGCAAAGCTCACACTGCTGAATTACTTTATCAATAAATTTCTTGTTCTCGACCATGCAATTGCCAATCCAAACTCCCAATGCTGAAATGTAACCAGTATTACGAACATGGTTATCATCTATATGATACACGATAGCTTCAGCTAATTTTAAAAACACATCATCGGGTCGTTGTTTTTTGATTAAGGAGCGGAATTCTTGATACCGGGACTCAATCCTCTTTTCGAATTCCACACCGTCAAAGCTTTTTGAATTATGCTTTAAGAGAGCGTAAGTCTTGAAATGTATATGGTCTAATAGTTCATCCTTGATCGGGCTATCAAAAAGGGCAACTTCCACTGGGTAGGTGACGGAGAAAAGGAATGCAATTACCAATTCGCTATAGACTTGGTCAGCATTTCTGGGTTTACCAATAGAATTTAACTGGTTAATAAAATCAGGTAGAGTATCAATGGGTCTTATTAAATCTTGCGAAAAAGTTTCCAAAGAAATTCTTTGTTTCTTGCCAAATCCAAATAAGTCTTTAAGAAAACTCATGAGATGAGTGAAGGTGGTTGTGACATAACGGCTACTTGAGGGATTCTTTCCACTCTTGTTCTAGGGCGGTGAGGGTGGGCCAGCGGCCGGGGTAGGCCTCTTGCAGGGCGGTGAGGATGCTTTTCTTTTGTTTCAGGGCGTTCATCAGCAAATAGAAATTGTATTGGCCGTGTTTTTCTATTAAAAATTTTACTATGCTCTGCACTTGCCAGTACCAGACGTCTATCTGGCTGAAATAATATTCGGTGCCGTTGAAATAGTAGCGTCCGAGAAATCGGCGGGTGTCGTTGCGCGGGGTGTAGTCCATCATTTCTGCAAGGGGTAGTCCGTATTGGAGGATGTGGGGCGCGGCGGTCTTGTAGATTGTTTCCTGGTCGTGAAGGTCGTAGTAGGATGTTTCCTCGTAGGTGGCGAATCCTTCGTTTATCCAGTAGGTGTTTTTCATATCTGAATAGGTCTGGTATTCCATAAATTCGTTCAGGATTAGGTGGCTGATTTCGTGCGCCAGAAGTGTGGGGCTGAGGTTTTCTTCCCATGTGTAAATGGCGGTGCGGGCTCGGTTGTCTCTTTCCGACGGCAGGATTTGGCCGAGGGGCTGGGTGACGGTGCCGCCTCCGCTCCAGATGGGGTATCCGGTGGCGTGGTGGTAGTCGCTTTTGGTGCGGTAGACGGCGATGAGGTAGTTTTGTTTTGGCTTAAATGAAAAGAGGTTGGTGTCGAACATTATTTTGTTGTAGATTTCTTCGCAGAGGTTGCCGACCTGGGTGATGGTGTTGTAGTTTGTGCCTTTTACCAGAAAGTGCAGGGTTGGCTGGCTTTGCAGGTTGTCAGGGACGGCGTAGGGGGCGGAGGGCTCGGCGGATGCGTTGCCGGAGGGGATGACTTCGAGGCCGGCGCAGGCGGGGAGGAGGATAAAGAGTGCTAGCAGACATGGGATGATTAGATAGCTGGAGGGAAGTTGGGGGGTGGAGTTTCTATTTTCACCCCCACCCTGGCCCTCCCCCCTCGAGGGGGAGGGGATTAAAGAGTTTTGCATAGGGTGACGGCGGTTAGGATGGATTGGATCATGGGTTCGGGGGTGGACTTGTTTTGTCCTGCGATTTCAAAGGCGGTGCCGTGGCCGGGGGATGTGCGCGGGAATGGGAGTCCGAGGGTTATGTTTATGAGTTTGTCGGAATTGAAAAGTTTTAAGGGGATGAGGGACTGGTCGTGATAGAGGGTGACTAGTCCGTCGTAATGGCCGGCTTTGTGGTCACGGTAGGCGCTGTCCGCAGGGAGCGGGCCGGAAATTTTGGCGCGCAATTTTTGTTCCGCGCGTATAATTGCGGGGCGGATGATTTTGATTTCTTCAGTGCCGATGAGGCCTTTTTCGCCGGCGTGGGGATTTAACGCGCAGACGGCTAGTCGGGTGGCGCGTCCGCAGATTTTTTTCAGCCAGCTATAGGTTAGCTCGATGGTGTCGGTGATTTCGGTTTTGGTCAGTGCGCGGGGAACTTGTGACAAGGGGATGTGGCGCGTGACCATGACGGTGCGCAAGGGTTCGGAAGTGATGGCCATGGCGTATTTTTTTGTGTTGCTGAGTCGGGCGATGAGTTCGGTGTGTCCGGGGTAATGGACGCCAGCCAGTTTCCAGGCGTATTTTGAAATGGGGGCGTGGACAATGGCATCGACGAGTTTGAGCAGGGCCAATTCGACTGAGACGGTTACTGAACGCGCGGAGATTTCGCCGGTGACAGCGGTCGGGTGTCCGGGTTCGATACCCGAATATTCCGGACAGGGGAGGTGAAGGACGTTGAGTATGCCGGTGTTGAACTTTGCCTGGGCGGTGTTTAGGATGGGCAATATTTTCAGCGGGGTGCGGCTGTTTTTGAGGGAAAGGGTCTGGGCATCGCCGATGGCGATGATGCGGCAGGCGCGCTGAACGCGGGGATCTGCGGCGCTTTTGAGAACGATTTCAGGGCCGATGCCTGCGGGGTCGCCAAGTGTGACGGCGATGAGCGGTAATGCAGAAACTGTCCCTGCAGAACGGCGGGTACGGGACCGTAAGGGGCGGGACACGGTCATGGTGTTAAACTATTCTATGGGGTTTACTTTAACGCTGGAACGGGCGCGGAGTTCTTTGAGATATTTCTCAAGCCGTTGGGTGAAGTTGCGCTGTGCCATGAAATTTTTCAGGTCGTCGCTGACGTCTTCGAGTTCGAGCGGGTGGGGTGACTTGCGTTCCACCATTCTGACCAGATGGAATCCGATTTCTGTTTCAATGATGCCGCTGGTTTCGCCGTCTTTCAGTTTAAATATGATTTCGTCCATTTCGGGCAGGCCGAGATCGCCTTTGGCGATGAAGTTGAGGTCGCCGCCACGGTCACGGCTGACGGGATCTTCGGAAAATTTCTTGGCAAGGAACGCGAAATCTTCGCCTTTACCCAGACGCTGCTGGACAGTTTCGATTTTTTTGCGGGCTTCGTCGCGGGCGGTTTGGGGTGCGCTTTTGGCCAATCGTACGAGGATGTGGCGGATGCGCACTTGTTCGCCGGTCATGCGGGAAAAATATTTGGACAGTTGGTCGAGGTCGGCTTCTTCGTCTTTGGACGCGGACTCAACGGTTTTGCCGGCAATTTTGTCCTGGATTTTGTCAAAGAATTTCTTTACGTCGTCGTCTTTGGGGAGTTCCACTTTGGAGCGGACTTCCTGTTCGATCATTTTGACTTTCATGATTTGTTCTTCAACGCGTTTGTTGAACTGGTCGTTGGTGAGCCCTTCTTTCACAAGCTGTTCCTGAAATGCTTTTTCCACGAGGGCTGCGGGGCGGGGTTTGCCTTCGGCGTCGGTGGCAAAGGGTTCTTTAAATTGGTCCAGACCGCGCTCGATTTCTACTTTGGTCACGCGGACTTTTTTGGTTTTAGCTTCCTGCAGGAGGAGTTTTTCCTCTATGAGACGGTTGAGGATTTCTTTGCGCAGGTCTGTGAGTTTTTCCGGGGTACGTTCTTTTTCCGGCGCGGTTTTCATGTAGCGCTCGATGAACGGTTCGGATTCTTTTTCCAGTTCGGTGCTGAAGATGGGTTCGTTGTTTACGATGGCTACGGACTTGCCGATGGTTTTGGACGAAGCGGTATCGGCTGGCACGGATGCAGGGGATGTTTCCGCCCGGGCCAGTGTGTATGTGAAAAGTGTGAGGGTTGTGCCGGTCAATATAATAGAGGTTAATTTTTTCATTGATGTGCCGCCTGGGGTTCGGATTCTTCGGATTCGGGCTCGGGTTCAGGTTTGGGCAATGAGACGGACGCGATGAGTTTGTCGTCGGTCCATACGTTCTTTTCTTTTTTCACTTTTTCCACCCACTGGTCGAACTTTTTCTTTTCCAGCAGGCGGCGGATCTGGGGGACGGACTGTTCGAATGTTTGGCCGGGCATTTGGAATTGGCCGGTCTTCTTTATTATATGGAATCCCATTTTGGTTTTGACGATGTCGGAGACTTCGCCGGTTTTGAGTGAGAACAGTTTGGTTTCGAAGTCCGGGATATCGGCAAGGTCGCCTTTGACGACTTCGCCTATCATGCCGCCGCGTATGGCGGACGGGTCGGTTGAAATTTCTTTGGCCACTTTGGCGAAATCTTCACCTTTTTTGACGCGCTGGAGCGCTTTTTCCGCGTCGGGCTGTGATGTGGTGAGAATGTGGCTGGCACTGACTTTTTGGGGGTTGGTGAAATCTGCCTTATTCTGTTCGAAGTGGGTTTTGATATCGGCTTCGGTGACGCGCAGCTCGGTGTCCTGGAGGTCGCGGAGGTACTGTTTCATTATGAGACTTTTGCGGAAATCTTTTTCCTGTTGTTTGGCGCGTTCGCGGTATTCGCGGAGGTTTTTGATGATTTCAGGTTTTTTGGCGACTCCGGACTTTTCTGCGGCGCTGGAGAGGATGCGTTCTCTCAGGAGTATGTCGAGAAATTGTTTTTTGCCTTCTATTGTTGAGAGGTAATTGAGATAGACGGGGGGGAGGTTGATGAGTTCTTTTTCAAATTCGGCTTTGCGGATGACGATGGACCCGGCGCGGGCTATGACGGGGTTCTTTTTATCTCCGCAGGCGGTCAGTGCGAGGACGGTTATGAACGTGATTTGGAGCGCGAGGATTTGTTTTTTCATTTTTATTTCCATTCGGATAATTTAACATATTTGGAACTGATGTGCAAGAGTTCGTCCACGGCGGTAAAGATGTCGGTTTTTGGGGGTTCTTTAAAGCGAATCTGGAGGACGGCTTTGCCGGGTTCGGCGGGGTTGGGGGGGAGGACTTCTATTAGTGCGGGGTGGTCCTGGGCGAACTTGAAGACATCGATGGGTAATTCTTTGCCGGTGTGGGGCCAGGAGAAGATGATGCCGCGGTCGGTTTCGATGAGTGAGGTGATGCGCTGTTTGCGGGCGGCGATTTTGAGACGGACGAGTTCGAGGAGGTTGAGGGTTTCCTGGGGTACGGCGCCGAACCGGTCGGTGAGTTCGGACTGGATGCGGGCGATGTCGTCGGTGTTGCGGCAGGCGATGATTTTCTTATAAAGGAGGATACGTTCGCCGGATGATTCGACATATGCCTCGGGGATGAGGGCGGGGATGTTGAGTTCGATTTCGGTTTCGGGGATTACGCGGGGGGTGCGGGATTGAATGCTGGCGGGGTGGGCGCTTTCCTTAAGCTTTTGGACTTCTTCGGAGAGCATTTGGCAATAGAGTTCGAGACCGATGGCGGTGATCCAGCCGTGCTGTTGGGCGCCGAGGAAGTTGCCCATGCCGCGGATTTCCATGTCGCGGATGGCGAGTTTGATGCCGGAACCGAGTGCGGCGAATTCCTGGATGGCTTTGAGACGTTTGCGGGCGTCTTCGGAAAGTTTGTTCCAGTCGGAAAAGAATAAATGGCAGTAGGCCTTTTGCCTTTGCCGTCCGACGCGACCGCGGATCTGGTAAAGCTGGGCGAGGCCGAATTCGTCGGAATCTTCGATGATGAGAGTGTTGACGTTGGGGATGTCGAGACCGGATTCGATGATAGTGGTGGAGAGGAGGAGGTCCCAGTCGCGGTTTTGGAATTGCCACATGGCTTTTTCCAGGGTTTCGCCGGTCATTTGACCGTGGGCGAGACCGATTTTTAAATTGGGAAAAAGTTTGTGCAGGAATTTTTTGCGGGTTTCGATGCTGGCGATACGGTTGTGGACATAATAAATCTGGCCGCTGCGTTTGAGTTCGCGTTCAATGGCTTCGCGGACCTGGTCTTCATTGAACGGACCAACGACAGTTTCGATGGGGAGACGTCCCTGCGGCGGTGTTTCGATGAGCGAGATATCGCGCACGCCGCCCATAGACAGTGAAAGTGTGCG
>CAYHWZ010000061.1:0-9863 GCA_964359975.1 uncultured Elusimicrobia bacterium
TTTATAAAATTTACCCATCCGCAAAAAATCCCCCATTCTGCAGAGGTCTTTGATTTCAAGTGGCTGGAAGACCGTCTGCGCCCGCTCGGATACCGTCTGATTTTCTGCACACGCACACCTGAATCTTTTGCCTCAGCCCGGTCCGAACGTCTCAAGGTCTCCGGCAACCCGGCCCAATATAACGACCTGCAGCCTTTCGTAAAGGAACAGCCCCTGATGCGCAAACTGGTCAGTGAATCCGCGCTCCCGTCCCTCACCGTGGACATCTCTGACAACAATGTCTCGAAAGCAGTTGAAAATATAGCCGACTGGCTGGAACAGACCGGCGGGCTGTACTCAACCTAAACATCGGTACCTGTAAAGCAACTTTCCCACTGGCTGTTCCGTCGCATTGACATCGTCAGCGTTACATCTTATACTATCTTTTTGTGGATAAGATTCGCGCGATTTTGAAACACAAGTGGGCTTTGGCCGCAGCCGGGTTGGCGGCAGTGTTCCTCTGCGCATTAATCACGCTCAAAACCCAGAAGTTCCTCGACGTTGTGGGCGCACGCGTGCGCGCCAAAGTGGAATCCTCTCTTGTCGGTCACCAGTTCCGCATGGGCGGCCTTTCCACCAATTTTGTCACGAATGTCACCCTGTCCGATATCGAGCTTTCCAATAACGGCGGGTTCGCCGCCGGAACCTTCCTCACCATCGAGAAGCTGAAACTGCGGTTCCATATCTGGGATCTGCTGCGCTTCAAGACGCGCGGTTTCAAGACCACGGAAATTGAAGCTGTAAAGCCAGTAATAAATCTTGCCCGCATGAACAACGTCTGGAACATTCCCAAAACCGGACAGTCCGGCGGCGCTGTTCCGCTCGTCAATGTCAAAATTGTGCGCGGCGAAACACGCATCGCCAGCAACGATGTCCGGTTCGACAAAATCGAAGCATTGAAAATTACCGGCGTGCTGAACATGCAGAGCGGTCTGCCAGCGGCCGAACTGTCCGCCGAAACCGCTCAATCGGAAAAATTGTCGCTGAAAGGTTCGATCGCCTCCGACGGCGCCATCCACCTGGAAGCATCGGGAGAAGACATCTTGACTCAAAATCTCGCCTACCGGTTCGAGCGGCTGTCATCCAGCTATTCGTTTTCCGGACCGGTTGATTTTCAAATCAAGACCGACGGACGGATGCCGCTGGAGTGGGAGAACTTGAAGCAGTGGAACTACAGCGGTTCGCTGAAAGTTAAGTCCGTCAAAATGAGAACCCCGCTCAACTCAAGTTCGCTCGACCTTGAAGCGCGCGGCGAATTGATGTTCGGCAAAGACAAAGTGGAGTTCCAGTCTTTTACCGTCGCGGGGCGGGGCTCTGAGCTGGCAGTTTCCGGCTCTGTAACGGACTTGTCCGCAGAACCGTCCGTGCAGGCGCGCCTCACGGCTCAAGCTGCGGTCAGTCAGTGGTTACCCCGCTTTTCGTCGGGACAAGCAGTGGCTGACTTTGCGCTCGAAGGACCCGTAAAAAATGTCCAGGTGTACGGCACGCTCAATCTGGTCGAAGCTGTATTGTTCAACGCGCCGATGTCCCTGCAGTCCGCTGTCACATATTCCACCGCGACCCTGCGGATTGATTCGCTGGACGGAAAATGGAACGGCGCTCCGGTCACCGCCAAAGCGCAGTTCGGTCCGGAAAAGATTTTTGCAAAGCTCGACTGCAAGGATCTCCCGCTGAAAACTTTTTTGAAAATCGGTCAGTCTCCTGCATCGGGCAGAATCTCCGCAAACCTTACCGCGTCCGGCACACGCAAATCGCCCAAACTGTCCGGCAGTCTGCACATTACTGATTTTGAACTTGCAGGACGGAAAATGTCCTTTAGTTCACGCGGTCTGTCCGCAGGTCCCGACAGCGTCTCTCTGCTGCTCGCGTCCAAAGACAAAGCCGATACCATCGCTCTTCAGATGACCGGCGGCAAATCGGACTGGTTCCTGCGGAACTTTTCGCTCAACCTTTCCGATGGAACAGCGCTTAAAGTATCCGGCAAAGCGCGCAAAGAAACAGGCGAGATTTCCGGCACGGTCGCGGCAGAATCCGTCCCCGCCGGTCTTGTCGGCGAATTTGTGAAAGTCGTCGGACGGTTCAAAGCCCTGCTCTCTTTCAACGGTAAACTGCTCGGCACTCTCACCGCGCCTGTGATGGAAGGCGCTCTCACCGCGCGCGAAGTTTTCTTGTCGGAAAAAGACCAGGAATCCGGTGTAGCTGTCCCGGTCGGCGATTTCAGCGCGCAGATGTCGTGGGGCAAATCACTCTTTAAGCTGGACAAAGCGTCCGTCGGCGGACAGTATGCCGGAGATTTCAAGTACTGGTCAAAACCCGTCTCCAAACTCTGGGCCTCTGTCACAGCACAGGATGCAAACCCCAAAATTTTCTTTGCCTTTATGAACACAGCCCCGGACGTAAGCGGCACTCTCAACGGCAAAATCGAAATCGCTCACAAAAAGGATCCCGACCTTTCTCAAAAGGAACCCGCATGGGAAGGTTCCGGTGAACTGAAACTGACTCAGGGAACCTGGAGCGGCACACCGTTCGACGAGATGGAGCTGCGCTACCATTGCTCCAAAGACCGTCTCACCGTAGACGCGCTCAACATGATTCAGTCCGACGGTTCGATGAAAGTCCGCGCCACCGCGTCCCAGACCGGCGCGGAAAATCCGCTGAAAGTATACTGCAACCTGGAAAATTTTGCCGCAGGCGCCAACCGCGTTGACTGCGAGTTCCGCGTAGACGGAAAATACCATATGGGCAGCAACGAATGGCTCGCAGGCACTGTCGAATCCAAACTTCTCAGGGTCAACCGGTTCGAGTTGGGCAAAGTGCGCGGCGGGGCGGAATTCAAGAACAAAACCGTGTCGCTGAACCAGCTCATGGCCGGAGATTTTTTTAAAGTGAACGGCAAACTTATTTTCGGCGAGACCAGGTCAACTATTCTTTCCGGCAGCTGGAGTTCGGCCATGCGCGACCTCAAAGAATGGAGCACATTCCTCCGCTGGGGCGACATCCCTGCACAGGGAAAAATGTCGCTTTCCGGCACAGTAAAGGGCACGCTCAAAACGCCCGAACATAAGTTCACTTTTGCTTTTGAAGACCTGGCCTGGAAACGCGGCGAAAATGCCGGAACGTCCGCTCCGGAAAAGTTCAGCGGCGGCGGCACTGCGGAGATGTCCAACAAAATGATGAGCGCGCTCTCGATCAATCTCAAAGATTCCAAACGCGGCAGCATCAATCTCATCGGTCAGGCAAACTGGTCCGCGCGCGAACTCAGTCTGAAAGCCAATTTCGGCGACGTGCACACTTCCGCGCTCAGCGCATTGCCGCCCGGCGCGGTGCCGCAGGGAAAAGCCGGCGGCCGGCTCGAAATCTCCGGCAATATGTCCAACCCGATACTCAGCGCGGAGATTCTCGGCGGAAAAGCCACGTGGGGAAAACTGGAACTGGATTCCTGGGGTGTAAGCGGCAGGTATCAGGAAAAAGAAATCACCATAAACAAAATGGATTTCACCGGCAAAAGAAAATCATGGCGCGTCTCTGTGCTGGAAAACAGTTCTGTCCGGCTCGGCGAAAAAGCAAAGAGCGGCAGTTACCGCGTTGTCACAGATTTTCTGAACCTTCAGCTGGGACCTGTATCAATGGCCGGCCGCGCTAAACTGGACGGCGAATGGTCACCGTCTCAAAAGTCCGGTGGCCCCGTGTTCCGTTCGGCGATTCTTCTGGAAAACTGTTTTGCCAACAACTTCGAACTGCATTCCCAAAAACTCGACGTTGCCCTTGAAGACAAATTGGTCAGGTTCTACAGGCCCCAACACACGGACACTGGCAAAAACAGTTCCCGCGCACCCGCCGAAATAGAAATCAGCGGGGAAATCGATTTTTCCAATCCGGATCAGACACTTTTCAACCAGTTCAGCATTTACCGGCCGGGCACAAGGATTTTTTATCTGAACGGGGAAATTTCGCCGGAGTCGCCCTCTTTCCAGGTGGAAGGAAGCGGCATTGACGCCGGGTTTCTCTCGGACGTGCTCAATAGTCCGGTCAGTCTGTCCGGTCTCGCATACTTCAACATGCAGGGTCTCACCGTCGACAACCAGCGCCGGATACGCGGCGACCTTGCCCTGAAGAACGGCAAACTCGAAGGTATCCCCATCGACAACCTCGTCTCCAAATTCGATTGGGACACCGGCGTGCTCAACCTCTCCGCTTTCGACATGCAGGCCAAGGACCTTTACACATTCAAAGCCAAAGGACGCTTTCCCATGCGATGGGGCACTGTCAAACCCAAAAAGACAACAATTGAATTCGAGTCCAAACTCACCGATGGAAATCTCGCGATTCTTAACTACCTTGACTCCGCGATTGTCCGCAAAGCCGGCGGCAAAGCAAGCGCATCACTTTCAATCACCGGACCGTCCGACAACCCAGTGGTCCAGGGCGCCTGCCAGATCGACGACGGAGAGTTCAATTCCCGTTACCTCGGAGCGCGCGCATCCGACCTGAACGCACGTCTGCGTATCGTCTCCAACCGCGTGACGCTTGACAAGACCGAATGCAAAATCGGCAGCGGCAAAGTCCGCGTGGCAGGCACAGCTCAACTCGGCTTTGACTCCGGGCAGCCGGGACTCGACCGTTATACACTCGAACTGCAGACTCTCGGAAAAACCGGAGTGCCTGTGCTGGCGCCCGAACTTCCCGCCGTGCCGGAAAAATTGGGTCTGCCTGCCACTCCTTCAAGAGGTACCCCGACTTTTGACATCCGTCTTGCAGGGGAAAAAGGCGAAGCCAAAATTTCCGGATGGGCTGAACTCGCCGACGCAGTTTTTTCCTATCCTCCGCCCGAACGCAGTCAAAAAGGAGAAAGCTATCTGGAAAACGCTGAATGGGACCTGAAACTCAAGACCGGGAAACGCACTTTTTTCCAGAACGAAGTGGCCTATGTCCGCCTCGACGGGGAATTGAACCTGAAAGGCAGTCCGGCCAAACGCGAAGTCTCCGGTAAAGTTACCTCAAACGAAGGTACTCTCTCCATTTTCGGGTCCAAGTTCAAACTGACAGAAGCAGCATTCGAAGTCCTGCCGCCGCATTCGCTGTCTTTGCCGGGCGAAACCGTGGAAGAAACCAAAAGCGTCGCATACCTCCAGCTCAAAGCCGAACGCACAGTGGAAATTTCCGGCGGAGCCGGCGGCACCAAACTCCCCGACACCATTTCCGTCCAGCTGGAACGCACACCCCTGACAGAAAAATTCGATTCCACCAAACTCACTTTCCGTTCTTCGCAGAATCCCGAACTGGCCTCTGAAAAAGTGGCTCAGCGCGGTCTGGGTCTGAACCTGGAAGGTCTCCCACCCGAAGAACGCGACCTCCAGTTAAGGCAGGGCATTGCGCGGCTCCTCGACGATAAACTCGCATCTCCCATTGCCAAGTCCATTCTGGCGCGCACCGGTCTGATTGAAACAGTTGAAATCGGACAGGAATCCATCGGAGGACGCACGCAGGAAACACGGGGGGAAGTGCCCTCAGCTGTTGACCCGTTCCTCGGCACACAGCTCAAACTCGGACGCACGCTGCCCGGCGGACTGGGCGTAGCATACGTCGCGACCGTGGACAAAATCAAGGAACGCGCCGATCTCGTTCACCGGGTCCAGCTCTACTACCCTTTTTACAAAGGAATCATCCTCTATGGTTCGCGCGAACTCGACTCCGAGGAAAATATCGGCCGGCCGCCGGAGAGCGCTGCCGGTATCCAGTGGCGCGTGCAATTCGATTTCCCCGACCTGTTCGGCAAGAAAAAGAAGAAGCAGTAAAGCCGCAAAAACCCAAACGCAGTTCAGCAGTTTCCGTCATTTTCATTTGCCATTAACCCTTGATTTTGGTAAGATTGTAGAATTGCGTAGATTAAGAGTATTAACCTATATTTTGGCAGGATTGATTACAGCTCTTTGCAGTCAGTGGTGCAACCCCCTTTTGTTCGCTCAGACACAAAAACTGAAGATCATAAAGGAAATTAAAATCGTCGGCACTAAGAACTTCAAAGAACGGGCCGTGCGGGAGCTGATCAAAACACGCCCTAAAGACTTCTACTCGGAAAACGCCCTCCGGGAAGATGTGGAATCTATTCTTGCCTCCGGCAACTACGAAGACGCGGAAGTTTTGACAGACGAACTCCCAGTCGGGCTCAAAGTCACGTTCAAAGTCAAAGAACGTCCCCTGATTCAAAAAATCGATTTCATCGGCAACAAAAAAATCAGCAAGTCCAAGTTCCGCGAAGAAATTTCCCTCAAATCCAGAGAAGGGTTCGACCCGTCCAAACTCTCCGCAGACAAAGATAAAATCCGCGCGCTTTATAGCGAAAAGGGGTACCCGGATGCGGAGGTGGAACCGTTCACCACCTTCAACGACGCCGCCGGGCAGGTCAACATCAATTTTGTCATCAAAGAAGGCAATCGGATACTGATTGAGAAAGTCGAATTCGAAGGCGCCACCGTGTTTTCACAGAAAAAACTGCAGAAACTCATCAAGACAAAAAAACGCAAAGTGTACAATTCCGAAACCGTGACCAAAGACCGTCTGGAAATCGAGACTTTTTATAAGAACAACGGCTACGCCAAAGTGAAGACCGGTGACGTGAAAATCCAGTACAATGCCGAACGTACCCGCATGACTCTCACTTTTCCCATCACGGAAGGAGCACGCTACGTGGTCGGAGAGTTTGAATTCGTCGGCAATACTGTCTACACCATGGAACAGCTGCTCAAAGCTGTGGAAATGAAACAGGGCAAACTGTTCCAGCAGGAAAAATATGACGAATCTCTCCACAACCTGCGCGAACTTTACCTGGAAAAAGGTTACTATTATTCCCGGATTGAACCCAAGGAAACTGTGCTGGAAGACCAGGGAAAGATCAACTACAGTTTTATGATTGATGAAGGCGGCATCGTTTATATTGACCGCATCTTTATCGAGGGCAACAAGAAGACCCGCGAAAAAGTTTTCCGCAGGGAAATTTTGCTCAAACCAGGAGACCCGTTCTCTTCGTCCAAAATCCGCCGCAGCATGGAAAAAATCCTCAACCTCGGTTTCATCGACGATGTCAAGCCGGACGCACAGCCCGCGCGCGACCCGGAAAAGCTTGAACTCATCATGGAAATCGTGGAGGGAAAACCCGGCAGTCTTTCCGCCGGAGCCGGATACTCGTCCACAGACGGTCTGGTGGGACAGATGCAGCTGCAGCATTCCAATATTTTCGGGTTGGCGCAGAAACTGAACCTGATGTGGGAGTTCGGCTCGCGCAGGCAAAACTATGAAATCAGTTGGACCGACCCGTGGATCATGAATCGCCCGGTCTCTCTCGGTCTCGACCTTTACCATACCATCCGCGAACGGCTCTTCGACGGTGATTCCAGTCCGGACTATACGGAAACCAGACAGGGAGGCGGCGTGCGCGTCGGACCCAGGTTCTCGGATATTTATCAGCTCGTGTTCTCCTACTCGTTCAGCAAGGTCAACATCTCAAACGTCAAGTCACAGTTCAAGACAGACATCAAAGAGGAAATCAACAACACTTCATCGTTCACCACCGAACTCATCCGCGACACGCGCGACTATTGGTTCGACGCGGCTCGCGGCAACCGCAACTCGCTTTCCACCCAGTTTTCCGGCGGTCCCGTGCTCCAGGGCAACACGCACCTGGTCAAAGTCATCTACAGTTCCAGCTGGTTTTGGACCATGTTCAAAGTGGGCAACTACCCGTTCGTATTCTCGGTGAACGGACGGTTCGGCGGAGCGCAGGAATTTTCACCGTCTGAAACCGTGCCGATTTTTGAAAGATTCTACGTCGGCGGCGCGGACTCTGTGCGCGGCTACCTGTCGCGGGGCGAAATCGGACCTCTCGACGGCGGCAGGGCATTCATGGTGACCAACGCCGAGTACAAAATACCTTTATATGTTGAAAACAAACGCCGCATCCTGCAGCTGGTGCTGTTTGCAGACCTCGGCGGCGCGTGGCGGAGTTCGCAGGATATACGGACCAGAGTCGGGCAAAGTTCGTCGGACAGAGAAAACGAAAAGTTCATGAAGTCGGCCATTGGATTCGGCATACGCATCACCACGCCGGTCTTCCCTATCCGTCTGGATTGGGGATATGGTCTGGACCACAGGGCAGGCGAAGACCTGAGCCAAATACACTTCACATTGGGGAACCTTTTCTAATATGAGAAATTACATTAAGTTTTATGCGGCAGTGGGTTTGTTGATATTCGGAACAGCGCGGGGGCGTGCTATTGAAATTCCGCTGGAAGGGTTCGGCAAGTCCACTCTCATCGCGTTTGTGGATATGCATAAGATTTTTGAAAGTTTTCCTGAGACGGAAAAAGCCCGCGTGGAACTCAACCGCATGATAGAAGAAAAGAAGGCGGAAATTTCAGAGAAAAAAGAAGAAATAGCAAAACTTAAAGGCGAAGTTGAATTTTTGAAAAAGCGGATGGAAGCGGTCCAGCCGTCCACTGCGGCCAAAACCGAACCTGCAGAAGTACCGCCCGCACCGCCGCAGGAAGTTCCGGTAACGCCGCCCTCAGACACTCAAACCGCGCCTCCGCCGCCGGCCGAACCTGTCACATCGCTCGCTCTGCCGGAAGGCAGTCCGCTTGGATTTATCTTCAGCCCTCCGCTGGAATCCACACAGACCGCGCCCGTCGAAACCAGCACGCAGACTGCGCCGGTTCTGACTGTCAGCACTGCAGCGCCCCAGATTTTGCCCGGGATTCCTTCGCCCGGACCCCAGCTCGAAGAAAAAGAAGCAGCGCTCAGTCAAAAAGAAGCCGACCTTGAAACGCTTATCGGTGTGGCTGAACAAGAACTCCGCACGCTCGAAGAAGGACGCACTATGACTCTGATGGCGCGTATTTATCGCGGGCTGGAAGAAGTCGCGGCCAGAGGCGGTTTTTCGCTCATTGTTGACAAGGCCAGCATCTTGTACGGTGAACCCGGCGCAGATATCACGCAGGACATCATTTTCCGCATATCAGGACGGCCCAGGATTCAGTGAAACTGACAGCAAAAGAAGTCGCTCAACTCACCGGCGGGGAACTGTCCGGCAATCCGGATACGGTAGTCACCAACGCCGCTCCCCTGAAAGATGCTTCCCCGTCCGACATCACTTTTGTCAGTCATCCCAAATATGCCAAAGAGCTTGCAGATTCAAAAGCCGGAATTGTGATTTTGAAAAAAGGCACTGCAGTCAACGGGCGGACCGCCATTCTGTCGGACAACCCGCAGGCGGCTTTTGCCAAGATTCTTGAACTGATTGCCCGCGAAAAGGATCCGCTGACTTCCGGTATTCATCCCTCTGCCGTAGTGGACAAGAGCGCAAAAATCGGGGCCAACGTCTTTATCGGCGCAGGAACTGTGGTGGAAAAGAACGCGGAAATCGGTGACAACTCACATATCGGCGCTCTTTGTTATGTCGGCGCCAAAACCAAAATCGGCAAAAATTGCCGTCTGCACCCGCACGTCACAGTCCGCGAAGAAGTTATCCTGCATGACCGGATTATTGTCCATTCCGGCACAGTCATCGGGTCGGACGGTTTCGGATACGTTACCGTGGACAAGGTCCACCACAAAATCCCGCAGGTCGGGACAGTGGAAATCGAAGACGACGTGGAACTCGGCGCCAATGTCACCGTGGACCGCGCCACTATGGGAAAAACATTGATTGGACGCGGGTCCAAAATTGACAATTTAGTCCAAATTGCGCATAATGTAAAAATCGGTCCGGGTTGCATTATTGTGTCCCAGGCCGGAGTGGCAGGTTCATCCCAGTTGGGCAGTTTCGTCAC
>CAYHWZ010000062.1:0-991 GCA_964359975.1 uncultured Elusimicrobia bacterium
ATTTACAATCAGTAAAAGCGTAGAATTGATTGCATTTCAGATATATGAATCTCCGCTGATAAGCGCCGACTTTAGTTTTTGGCTGCTCGGCGGGGCATTATTGTTTGCATTCGTAGTAGGAGCAGCATCGGGATTGTTTCCAGCGAGACAGTGGCCAATACGATTTCGTTTGTAGAAACTTCGCTTTCGCCCAACACTTCGTATCAGCGGTACGTGACTGCGTATTCTACGGGAGTGGAATCGGTTGTGTCGAATTCTTCGATTGTGTACACTTCGGCGCAGATTTCGTCCGGGACAGCGCTGGTTTCTCTCGCTTCGTCTACGATTGTCCTTCGGTGGGAAAGAAACGGCAACCCGGTCAATACTAATTTCCAGGTCGGGTATTCTACGTCGAATGATTTTGTTCCGTCATCGTTCTCTGCTTTGGCGGCGAGCACGTGGACTTCTCTCACCAATTTGAATGAACTGACCACGTACTACATGCATGTGCGCGCGCAGAACGGGGACAATTTGTTTACCGGCTATGACAACTCGGTATCCACAAAAACGCCGGCTGCGACGCCTCCGATTCCTTCTGGTTTTGCCGGATTGGCGCAGTCTTCGTTCTCAATCCTGTGGAGCTGGAGCAATGTGACGGATGAGACTGGATACCGTGTTTATTCTTCGACGGGCGGCGTGGTATCGTATGATTTGCCTGTAGACAGCATGTCGTGGCTGCAGACTGGATTGCAGCCGAACGTGACTTATCAGAACTATGTCGTGTACTTTAATGGCAGCGGGGAAAGTTTGCCGTCTAATACGGATGTGAAAGTGACGTCAGCCGCTATCCCCGGAGCGAATGTGTTCACCGCTGTGAACCTCTCCAGCGTGAGCATGCAGTGGACAGCGAACGGGAATCCGCTGACGCCTCCAACGAGTTACCAGGTGCAGATATCAACCGACATCGGGTTCGGAGTGTACTCTACCAGCGACACGTTCATACTGACCCTGT
>CAYHWZ010000062.1:1091-9643 GCA_964359975.1 uncultured Elusimicrobia bacterium
GCAGATATCCACCGACATCGGGTTCGGAGTGTACTCTACCAGCGACACGTTCATACTGACCCTGTCGAGCACATCGCTTGGATTCAACACAAGTTATTACGCGAAAGTATCCGCATATAACCGCGGCGGAGGGCGCAGCGCATACAACACAGTCATCGCAAGCTTTACGCAGGTATCGAGCCCCGGAGTGGTAAGCTTCGGAGTGAACCGGACGAGCATCAGCGTGACGTTAAGTGCGAACGGGAACCCTGCAGGTACAGCGGTATCCATCACGACGAGCAATTTTGAGACGAGCACGAGCAGTCAGAGCGTGATGGGAGCAGGGAACACGACGCTGGTATTGAACAATCTTGCGCCGAACACGCTCTACACAGTGAAGACGCGAGCCGTGAATTACAACAATCTTGCGAGCACACCCACTACGGTGGCAAGCACAACGACATTGACGAACGGAATCACCATTGCCGGATTTAATATCTACACGACAAGCGCAAGCATCCAGATAAACGCGAACGGCAACCCCGCAGGCACTCAGTTGGTGGTGAGCACAGGAAATGCCGGAGACTATGCAGTGAACTTGTCGAGCATCGGACGCGTGAGCGGCAGTGTAACCACGCTGACCATCTTCAATTTGAGCACAAACACAAGCTACGGCTTGCAGGCAGGGAGTTTGAATATTGACGGTACCACGAACACAGTGAGCGTGGCGGTGGGTACATGGACTTTGAGCGTGCCAGTGGTGGTAAACGCGTACACAGTATATGAAGGAAGCATCAGCGTAACCCTGGGCTTGAACACGAACCCTGCGGGAACAGTGTTGACGATATCGAGCGGAGCATACGAAGTGAGCACAAGTTCAACCGGCGGAATCACGACTTTGATACTGAACAACCTGCAGGCGAACACAACGCACGTAATCGTGGCGCGTTCGCAGAACGGAGCCGGGACACCGATTTACAGCAACAGCATCACAGTGGCGTCCACCGCGACGTTTGCGGCAGTGCCGGGTGCGAACCTATTCACCGCGGTGAACTTGTCGAGCGTGAGCTTGCAGTGGACCGCGAACGGGAATCCGCTGACACCTCCGACGAGTTACCAGGTGCAGATATCCACCGACATCGGGTTCGGAGTGTACTCTACCAGCGACACGTTCATATTGAACCTGACCACGCTGACTCTGAACACGAACACCAGCTACTATTATAAGGTAGGCGCGTACAACCGCGGCGGCGGACTGAGCAGTTACAATGTAACGTCCGTGACTTCAACCTTGGCGGAAACGCCGGTGTATGTGAACTTTGTAGCAAGCAATGTTACGACCAGTTCCATCACCATCACTTGGGACAGCAAGAGCAATCCGTCCTCTGTCCGGTACCGTATCGAAGTCTCAACCATGCAGAGCTTTGTGAGCGGAGTGACATCATCTGAAACATTCACCACAGAAATGTCCACGGTGGTCCTGCTCATCAACACCACACACTATTTCCGCGGTACAGCCATCAACCACAACGGAGTGGGCACAGCGTTTGCCATCGGAACAGCCACACCCACATTGGCGAATCCGGCTCTGACTGCATCGTCAACCTGGACTGTGGTGACTGTTTCGCAAATTTCCGCGCAGTGGAGCGCAAACGGCAACCATGGCCAAACTGCTTACGTTGTAGAGACATCCACCGTATCCAATTTCCTTTCCGGTATCGTGACCACCAGCGCGACATATGTGACAGCAGTGACCACCACTGGACTTGCATCGGATGCCACCTATTATTTCCGCGTGAAATCGCGCAGTCACAGCGGACGCGATACGGCATTCGTAAATCTCTCCAGCACCAAGACTCTGGCTGTGACCGACAGTATGGCGCCGGCGAACATTTCCGACTTGACTGCAATCACGGGAAATATTGACGGACAGGTGATTTTGAGCTGGACGTCGGTCGGCGATGACGGGACCAACGGCAACATTGTGAATGGTCAGTACAAAATAAAAGTTTCCACTGTGAACTTCACCTACTTCTCAAGCACCATGCTTGCGGTGCAGTTCGGCGCTTATGACACGAACATCACATCGTCGCCGGTGAACGTGACGACCTATGTGCCGGTGCAGTACACGGTGGACAGTCTGTTCCCGGGCGCTACGTACTATTTTGCAGTGCTGGCCGCGGACGAATCAGACCTGTTCAGTTTCTGGAGAAAGACCGGCGGGCTCAACACTTTAAGTTCCGCATCAGCGCAGGACCTGGTACTGCCGGCTCCGACGAACATTTTTGCCTCGGCCACGGCCACTCACACTGTGACCATTCAATGGACAAATCCTGCATCGCCGAACGGTTATGACGACCGCGATCTTTACAGACTTTATACCGCCACATACGCGTTCAATTCGTTGACGGACGCGGCAGTGGCGAATTCGTCGCAGGTGGCGCATCCGCTCAGTCAGGCGGTCACTGCGCAGGTTCTGCCGAACACCACTTACTTCTTTAAAGTCAGCGCGATAGACTTGGGCGACCAAGGCGACGGGAAATACAGCACGGCTATTGAATCCGCGTCCATCCTGACTGTCAGCACTGTGAGTCGCGCGGCAATCCCGGCGCCCACGGCGTTCACTGCGGTGAATCTGTCGAGCATCACAGTTTCGTGGGGTGCGTCAAACAATCCGTCGGGCACAATCTATATCGCGGACTTTTCGACCAACGCCGGATTCATTGGAGCGGCAACCAGTTCTCAGACATTTGTGAACAGCGCGTCCACGTCCGGTCTGGCTGCGAACGTTACCTATTTCATCCGCGTGCTGGCGCGCAATCATCAGGGATTGGATAGCGCGTACAATTCTCTTGTCTCAACATCCACTCTGGCTGCGGCTCCTGTTTTCAGCGCGTTGAGCGGTATCACGACCGGTCAGGTCACGGCAAATTGGAACAATCAAGGCAACAGCGCATCCACCATTTATCTTGTGACACGGTCCAGTGCGGTTGACTTCACAGGCGCGGCGGATGTGGTTCAGCAGGGAACCAACGTCACCACATTTGATTTCGGAGGGTTGGCTTCGAACGTGACCTACTATTTCAAAGGCGAGGCATCGAACAATAACGGTCTCTCCACTCCGTTCACAACAACAATGACGACCTCGACGCTGGCGGACACGGCTTCGTTCAGTTTCTTTGTGTCGAGCGGCGTTGGCATCAGTTCCATGACTGTGCGGTGGGACCAGAAGACGAATCCTGCGGGCGTGCGTTATGTCATTGACATATCCACGAGTGCGGACTTTGTCGGCGCAACAACTTCGTCGGAAACTTATCTGGTGCAGGCGTCCACTGCGGGGCTGGCGTACAATGCAACTTACTATTTCAGAGGTACTTCGTTCAACAACAGCGGACTGGGAGCGCAGTTCGCATCGCAGATTTCTACGGCCACGTTCACTGCTCCGCCGGCAACTGCGGTGTCCACGTTTGCTTTTGTGGGAACTTCGTCAGTCACGTTCCAGTGGCTGAGCGGGAACAATACCAACGGCACGCTTTATGTCGCGGAGTTTTCCACCAACGCCGGATACGTGGGCGCGTTCACTTCGTCGCAAACTTATGTGCTGAACGCAACGACCGCGTCGCTGACGGCGAATTCCACTTACTATATGCGTGTAAAGGCGCGTAACTGGAACGGTCTGGATTCCGGCTTCCTTAATATAGGCAGTACAGTGACCAAGTCGGATATGCCGGTGGCGGCAACGGGTCTGGCCGGCACGGCGATTTCGTCCTTCTCGATAAACTGGGCGTGGAGCGACGCAAATTCCGGCACGACGCAGGAAGCAGGTTACCGCGTGCTGGCTGCGTCCGGCGGATTGATTTCTGCGGACCTTGCGGCGGACACCACTTACTTCATACAGTACGGACTGAGCGCGAACACGACTTTCAGCGTGGTGGTGCAGGCGTACAATGTTTCGGGTACGAGCAATTCTGCGAGCGCCATCCGGTACACTTTGGCCACTCTGCCGATAGCGCAGAATTTCAGCGCTGTGACTACGGGTCAGATTCAGATGAACTGGACCGGCAACGGCAACGCGTCCGACACTCTTTATGTGGCGGAAGTTGCGACGAGCGCAAGCTTTGCGGGGAATGTGAGCTCGTCACAGACTTATGTGCTGAACGCGGCCAGTTCCACTTTGCTTTCCGACTCCACTTACTTTGCGCAGGTGAAAGCGCGTAACGGCGACGGCATTGATTCCGGATACACGGGGCTTGGTTCCACTTCAACATTGGCGCGCACGCCCGGCATTTCGTCGCTTGCAGTGCTGGCAACGGAACAGATACGGCTCACTGGTTTTGACACGAGCAACAATCCAGTTTATACCAAGTACAGCATTGCGGTGAGTTCGAGCAACTTTAACGGGACTACGTCTTATGTGCAGTCGGACGGCAGTCTCAGCGGAGGAGCATACTGGCAAGTGGGGACAAACTGGAACGGGCAGGTCGTCAGCGGTCTTTCCGCGAACACGACCTACTACGTGAAAGTGAAAGCGCGCAACAACACCAACGTCGAGAGCATCTTCGGAGTGACGACAGGATCGTCCACGTGGGCCGAGTCGCCGAACAGTTTGACAGTAACGAGCGTGTCATCGGAAACGGTGAACTTGAGTTATGCCAACAGCGGCGCGGCTCGGTACCGCGTGGAACGGTCAACGGACGGTTCTGTGGTGTGGGTATGGATTTCAAGCGCCGCGGGTCTGTCGGTCAGCGACACTGGACTGACCAGCGCAACAAGTTATTATTACCGTGTCACGGGACTGAACTGGGCCGACTTGCGGAACTCCACTTACAGCACGGTGATTGGAAGCGTAACATTGCCTGCCGCGCCGGACAATTTCACTGCGGCTTCAGTCTGGAGAACGTCCATCACATGGAGTTGGTCGGACGTGACCGGTGAATTCGGATACAGAGTTTATCAAGCAACCAGCAATCTGAGCGTAGGCAACGTGGGCGCCAACGCGGTCCAACTTTTTGAAACTCCTCTTTCGACTAATGTGCAGTACGGACGCACAGTGCGCGCGTACAATGCGAGCGGCGAAGGGCCGGTCTCGCTTTCCGCTTCCTATTATACGTTGTCTGCGCAGACTACCGGAACCATGGTGGTGAGCGTCACCAGCCAGACACTTGCGATTTCGTGGGGAGCCAACACCAATTCCGCGGGCACACGGTTCGAAGTGAGCCGGTCCACCATGAGCGATTTCTCCGCGCCGCTCTCCACTCCCATCACATTGGCCGACGGATGGACGCAAACTACGACCACACTTTACAGTTTGAGTTCGAATGTCACCTACTATGTGCGCGTGCAGGCGTACAACGGCGACAATGTGCCGAGCGGGTTCGGCGCGGGATCTTCCACCAACGGCAAGACCAACGATGTGCCGCCTGTCAGCGCGTCCAATCTGAAAGCAATTGTAATGTCCACTGCCGCCATCAACTGGGAATGGACTGACACGAATACAGTTGAACAGGGTTACCGCGTGCGCGCGTCTACCGGCGGCGCAGTGTCCGGGAACCTACTTGCGGACGTGACATACTTTATCCAGGGAGCGCTCCTGCCCAACACGAGTTTTGAAATTTTCGTGCAGGCGTTCAATGTCAGCGGCACGTCCGACAGCGCGGTGATTTCGACTTACACGTTTGCCAATCAGCCGTCGGCAGGAAGTTTTGCCGGCGTGACCACGGGACAGGTTGTCATCAACTGGAACATCAACAGCAACAATGTCAACACTCTGTACTACGCGGAACTGTCCACCAACGCGAGCCATCTGCCCGTGCAGAACAATTCCGGTTGGGTCAACGCCACTTACTTTGCGGTCAATGCTCTGTCCGCCAATGTCACTTATTTCGCGCAGGTGAAAGCGCGCAATGCGAACAATATTGAGACTGTTTTCACTGAACTGAATTCCACCGCCACACTCGCACGCGCGCCGGTTGTCACTTTGTGGTCTGTGTTTGATTTGAATGTCACCAGTATCACCGCGCGGTGGACAGATAACAGCAACTCGACGGGCACGCTGTATCATGTGGAGTTCGCCACCAGCACAGACCTTGCAGGGGCGGTCACGAGTTCGGACACCTTTGTGCTGACCGCGTCCAGCATTTCGCTCACGCCCAACACCACCTATGCGTTCCGCGTGCAGGCAGTGAACCACAGCGGACTGAGAACGAATTTTGCCGCGAGCGAAGCTACATGCACGTTGACCGCGTTGCCTGTGCTCAACAGCCCCAACTTCAGCATGTCTGATTTGGGAATCAGCAGCGTGACCATTCAGTGGCAGTCGAACGGTAACCCGCTGAACACCACACTTTACAGGATCCAGGTCGCAACTTCTCCGGATTACGCGGGAATCGTCACCAGTTCCGAAGCGTATTCTCTGGCAGTCTCGAGCACAGGACTCACGCCGAACACGACCGTGACATTCCGTCTGTCCAGCGTGAACCAGCTTGGAGTTTCCGGCGCATACGTGTCGGCTGTTTCCACATTCACACTCGCGGCCGGACCCGGCGCAGCGTCTTACACGGTAAACTGGACCAGCGTCAGCGTCACACTTGCAGGCAACAACAACCCGCAGGGCACAGCCATTTCGATAACAACGAACAATTTTGAAACCAGCACCAGCAGCGCAGGCGTCATGGGCAACGGCAACACCACTCTCCTGCTCTCGAACCTGACCCCCGCAACAACTTACACCATCCAGATGCGCGCGGTGAACTATAATGGAATCGCCAGCAGCGCCGCAATAGTCGCGAATGTCACCACCAAGAGCAACCCTGTGACCGTCGCAGGATTCAATGTGTACACCACGAGCGTCAGCATACAGGTCAACGCAAGCGGCAACCCGAACGGCGCTCAGCTGGTCGTGAGCACCGGCGCCGCTTCTCACTTTGCCGTTGCCTTGTCCAGCATCGGACGCATCAGCGGAAGCATAACAACTCTCACCGTCTTCAATCTGAGCACCAACACCGGATACGGATTCCAGGCAGGCATCCTGAATGCAGACGGCAGCACCATCACCGCGGTTGTGAGCGCAGGCACCACAACATTGAGCGTTTCTCCGACGGTGAGCGGATACACGGTCTACACTACGAGCATCAGTGTAACGCTTGGCCTGAACACAAATCCTGCGGGCACGGTCCTGACAATTTCCAGCGGAAACTATGAAGTGAGCACAAGTTCGACGGGCGGAATCACCACACTGGTGCTGAACAGTTTACTGCCGAACACCACGCACACCATCATCGCGCGTTCGCAGAATAACGAGGGCACACCGAGTTATTCGAATACCGTGACCGTAGTCGCTGCGACCGCCACATTCGCCGCACAGCCGGCCAATCTGAACCTGACCGCAGTGAACCTGTCGAGCGTAAGTGTGCAGTGGAATGCCAACGGCAACCCGCTTGCCCCGCTGACAAGTTATCAGCTGCAGATCAGCACTGACGTTGGGTTCGGAGTATACTCAACGTCGGATACTTTCAACCTTCAACTTTCCACTTTGAACTTGAGCGCCAACACCAGCTACTACGTGAAAGTCAGCGCCTACAATCAGGGCGGCGGACAGAGCGCGTACACGAGCGCAATTGCAACCTACACGCAGGCCGACATTCCCGGCACACCCGCGTTGGTGGAAGTGACCAGCGGTGTAGTGCATATTGAATGGAGCCAGAACACGAACCCGACCGGAACCGGTTACCAGGTCACCTACGCTACAAACAACGGATTTGTAAGTCCGAGTACAAGCAGCGTGATTGTGACCAGTTACACCGTACTGACCAGTTTAAGCGCGCAGACCACATACTTTATAAAGGTAAGAGCACGCAACGCGTGGGGAGCGGGAACGAATTTCAGCGCACCCGTGAGCACGCGCACAGATGACGGAGCGCCGCCCGCGCCCTCGAACTTTATCGGTCTTGCTCAGAGCAGCTACAGTATCCTGTGGAGTTGGGACGACACTACGAACGAGACTGAGTTCCGCGTGTACGCCAGCACCGGCGGACGCATGACAACTCTGGCGCTTGACACATTAAGCTGGACGCAGACCGGACTGACAGCCAACAGCACTTACCAGAATTACGTGAGAGCATACAACGTAAGCGGCGAAAGTCTGGACTCGAACACGACGATAAAGTACACCTCTGCCGCCGTGCCCGTGAGCTTGACCCTGACCGCAGTGAACCTGTCAAGCATGAGCGTGCAGTGGAACCAGAACGGCAACCCGCTCACACCTCCGACCAGTTACCAGTTGTTAATCAGCACCGATATCGGATTCGGAGTGTACTCAACATCGGACACTTTCAACCTTCAACTTTCCACTTTGAACTTGAGCGCGAACACCAGCTATTACTACAAAGTGAGCGCGTACAACAAGGGCGGAGGCCAGAGCAATTACACAAGCGCAATCGCGACCCATACACTGGCTGCGAGTCCCGGCGCAGTTTCTTACACGGTGAACCGCACGAGCGCAGTTGTTACTCTCACTGGCAACGGCAACGCGCAAGGCACAGAAATCTGGATAACGACGAACGCATTTGAAACGA
>CAYHWZ010000063.1:0-3912 GCA_964359975.1 uncultured Elusimicrobia bacterium
TCCTCCACTTCGCCTCACGCGACGGCATGGACATCGAAGGCCACGGCGAATCCGCCGTCCAGCAACTGATACAGAACAAACTCATAAAAGATATCTCCGACGTCTACCACCTGACCAAAGATGACCTGCTCAAATGCAAACTCTTCGCTGACAAAAAAGCCCAAAACCTGCTCACCCAAATCGAGCAAAGCAAAAAACGCCCTCTGTCCAAATTACTTTACTCACTCGGCATCAAACACGTGGGGGAAAAGATTGCGCAGACCCTCGCAGAACAATACCTCACACTAGACAAACTCGCCTCGCTTTCCGGAGAAGAGCTCTCCGAAACACCGGATCTCGGCCCCATCATCGCCGAGTCTGTCCATCAATTTTTCCAACAACCCGGCACGCAGAAACTCATCAGCCAACTGCGCGAGTCCGGACTCAATTTCACCGAACCGCAAACCCAAAAGCGCACCGATACCTGGTTCTCCGGCAAAACCGTTGTTTTCACCGGCGAACTCCAGACCCTCACCCGTTCCCAGGCCGAATCCCTCATCCGCGAACTCGGCGGCGCCGCATCCTCCAGCGTCACACAAAAGACCGATTACCTCGTCTGCGGCGAAAGCCCGGGCTCCAAAAAAGCCAAAGCATTGAAACTGAACATTCCCGTGCTCACCGAACAAGAGTTCATCAAACTGACTCGTCAAACCGCATGATAACAAAACACCCGTCCAATCCATTTCTCAAACCCAAAGAACTTTTATATAATACATCCAGACAGCAAAAACACCGTTCTTCACGAAAACCGTACATCGAGCCGACAGGAGGCCGACCATGAGCAAATACATGCTTTCATCCATTGACGTCTTCAAAGGACTCGATGAGAGCGAACTGGAAACAATGGAAAAAGGTGCCAAAGAAATAAACTACACCATGGAAAAGACAATTTTTAAGGAAGGCGACCCGGGCGACAAGATGTACATGATCCTCGACGGCGTGGTGGAAATCTGGAAAAGCGAAGGCAAAGAACCCAAAGGCAGCCGTCTCGCCCGTCTCAAAACCGGAGAAATATTCGGAGAAATGGCGCTCTTTGACAAGGAACCCCGTTCCGCCACAGCCATCGCAGCCATCACCAAAGAAACCAAACTCCTCATCTGGCACGAAAAAGACATGGACCAAATTATCCAGACAACACCCCGTCTGGGTCTCAAAATCCTTACCAACATAATCAAAAAAGTGAGCACGCGCCTCAGAGTGGCCAACGACGCCATTCATACTCTGCTCAGGTCAAATCAGTATATCGGATTGTAAGAAAGAAAAGTTACCGGCTCGCGCCGTATGAAACGAAATTCTGCGGTTGAGGTCTGGGATTTGCCGGACGCGGAATCATGCTGATCGCGTCCCACGGACAGATGCGCATACAGAGCGTGCACCCTGTACATTTCTCGTCCTGCACGTCCACCACCACCAGACTGAACGGTTTGGACGGTTCAGCGTCCAGCTTCACAATACAGTCCGGATGCGGCATCACAGACATGCACGCTTCGCACCCTGTGCAAATGTCCGGGCTGATGGAAGCCATCAGTTTTGATTTAGGTTTTTTAACTGCCGGAACTGTTGCGTCCATAAAATTTATTATCTAAAAAATAGCTGAAATTGTCAAACCCATGAAACCCAGACCACTGCTCGGCGCGCACATGTCCATCTCCGGCGGCGTAGACAAAGCCATCCTAGCCGGCAACACCATCGCCTGCGAATGCATCCAAATCTTCACCAAATCGTCCCGCCAATGGGCCGCCAAACCCTACACCAAAGACGAAGTCCAACAGTTCCTACTGAACAAGAAAAACAGCACAATAAAAACCGTCATAGCTCACGATTCCTACCTGCTGAACCTCGGTTCACCCAACGAACCCCTGCGCAAAAAGTCCGTCCTGGCCATGATAGACGAAATTGAACGCTGTGAAACCCTTGAAATCCCGAACCTTATCGCGCACCCCGGCTCGCATACCGGTTCAGGCGAAGAAACCGGCCTCAAAACCATAGCCAAGTCCCTGAACGAAGTCCACGCCGCCTGCAAAGGATACAAAACCCTCATCACCCTTGAAATCACCGCCGGTCAAGGCACCAACCTCGGATACCGTTTTAAACAATTCCGCGACATATTCGATTGCACCACAGCGCCCGACCGGCTCCGCGTCTGCTTCGACACCGAGCACGCCTTTGCCGCGGGCTACGACATCCGCACAAAAGAAGGATATGAGAAAACTTTCAAGGAACTGGACGAAACCGTCGGCTTGGACAAACTAGCCGCATTCCATCTTAACGACTCAAAAAAGGAATTCAATTCCAGAGTGGACCGTCACGAACATATCGGACAAGGATACATCGGCCTCGAAGCATTCAAACGAATCCTGAACGACCCCAGATTCGCCGGACTGCCTATGTGTTTGGAAACCCCCAAAAGCCCCGAACTGACCGAAGACGTAGAAAACCTAAAAACCCTGAAGTCCCTTTACAATTAACTCCGCCCTATCAAAATCTCTTAACCCTTCAGCGCCTCCAGCACCTCATCCGTATGCCCATCCACCTTCACCTTGCGGAAAATATTCTTGATGTTCCCGTCAGCCCCAATCACAAAAGTTGACCGTCCAATCCCCCAGAAGAGCTTGGCAAACATAGTCTTTTTCTTATAGACCCCATAAGCCCTGCAGACCTTCGCGTCTTCATCGCACAGAAGCCCGAAATTCAGCTGAAACTTGCTGATAAACTTCTTATGAGACTCTTCATCGTCCAGACTCACACCCAGAATCTCCGCTCCAGCCTGCTTCACCCGCCCGATATTGTCGCGGAAACTGCATGCCTCTTTCGTGCATCCCGGCGTGTCATCCTTCGGATAAAAATAAAGCACCACCTGTTTTCCCTTCAGCGCAGACAACCGCACCAGCTTCCCGTCCTGGTCCTTTACCTCAAAGTCCGGAGCCGGCATCCCAACTTCCAATTCCACATTCTTGCCCATTAAATTACCTCCACCAGAATAGACCTCATCAAAATATTCTATCTTTTTTGCTCAGTCAGAGCAATATTTTGACTGACTATGAGACATTCTGATATAATACAAAACAGGAAGCTCGAAATTCAGGCCGCAGTTCGAGGAAAACGCCGGACCATGAAGATCACCAGAATACAGCCGCAAAAGTTCCGTAAACAGATCCTCACCGTCTCGCTCGATGATAAACGCGCGTTCAAAGTCCATACAGAAACCGCGGCGAAAAACAGTCTCGAAGAGGGCAAAACCCTCACCGAAGAAGAAGTCCAGTCACTCCAACAGCAAAGCGAAAACAAAGAAGCCCACGAATACGGATACGTGTTCCTGAGCTACCGCAGCCGGTCAGAAAAAGAAATGCGAGACCGGCTTAAAAGAAGAGGTTATACAGACATGACAATAGATTCCGTGATAGCAGATTTCAAAGAAAGCCGGCTCTTGGACGACACTGCAATGGCCCGGAACCTGGCCGAATCCCGCATGAAAACCCGGCTCTGGGGCGCGCGCAAAGTGAAACAGGACCTCCTGCAAAAAGGCATCCCGCCGAAAGTCGCGGACGAAGCCGCAGAGAGCGCCGAAACCGCTTCCGCAGAGCATCACCTGGACCAGGAAGAGCGCGCCTACCAGCTCCTGCTGAAACGCAAAGACCAGATCCATTCCGATGAGCCCCGCGCCCTTTACCGCCGCCTCTTCGCCTACCTTACCCGGCGAGGATACGATTTCGACACCGTAGAGCGCGTCATGCACCGCTACCGCAAAGAACAGACCTCCAACCACTGACATGAGAGCCCTTATTTCCGTCTCAGACAAAACCGGCGTAGTCGAGTTGGCCAAAGAACTGCATTCACTGGGATTCGAACTCATATCCACCGGAGGCACAGCCC
>CAYHWZ010000063.1:3922-9562 GCA_964359975.1 uncultured Elusimicrobia bacterium
AGACCCTGCGCGACAACAAAATTCCCGTAGTAGAAGTCAGCGAACTCACCCGTTCACCCGAAATCCTCGGCGGACGCGTTAAGACCCTGCACCCCACTGTCTTCGGCGGCATCCTGTTCGATCGCAACAACCCCAAACACCGCGCCGACGTCGAACAGCGCGACATCCTGCCCATAGACTGGGTCATAGTCAACCTCTACCCATTTGAAAAAATCTACATGGAAAACCGCCTGCCAAAACCCGAAATGATCGAGTTCATTGACATCGGTGGAGTCTCACTCTTGCGCGCCGCGTCCAAGAATTATAAGGACGTCGTTGTGCTCAGCGACCAGAAAGACTACTCCGAAACCCTCAAAGAGCAGAAAGAAAACGGCAAGATTTCAGCCGATACACGCAAAACCCTTGCCGCCAAAGCATTCGCCCATACCGCGCATTACGACAGCATGATAGCCCGCTTTTTCCGTGAAGACCTCGCGTCCAAACCTGCGCCAGCAGAACCCTCCCAAAGTTCACCGGCCCAAAAAGCCAGTTTTCCGTCGGAGTTTTCCATAGGACTCCGCAAAGTGAGCGACCTCCGCTACGGCGAAAACCCTCAGCAGAGCGCCGCACTTTACCGCGAATCCGGAGTGCGCGAATGGGGCGTTGCCTGCGCCGAAAAATTGCAGGGCAAAGAACTCTCTTTCAACAATTATCTGGATCTGGACGCCGTCTGGCAGGTAGTGCATTCATTTAACCTCACGCACCGCAACGGAGATGTCTGCTGTGCCATCGTCAAACACACCAACCCCTGCGGCGCAGCCATCGGCAAGACCCCGCTGGAATCGTTCCAACTGGCCTACAATACCGACGCATTGAGCGCGTTCGGCGGCGTTATCGGCCTTTCATCCACCGTCACCAAAGACCTGGCCGAATCCATCATCAAGTCCTTTTTCGAGTGCATCATAGCCCCGGACTACGAACCGGCCGCCCTCGAAGTGTTCAAAGCCAAACCCAACCTCCGCATCCTGCGCCAAAGCGCTATCTTCGCTCTCCCGTACGAACTCGACCTCAAAAAAGTTTCCGGCGGATTGCTGGTACAGGAAATAGACGCCACCGCTGGCAGCCAGAATATCTTCTCAAACGTAGTCTCGCGCAGACAGCCCACACCGGAGGAACTGCGTTCCGTAGACTTTGCCTGGAAAATCTGCCAGTTTGTAAAGTCCAACGCCATCGTCTTTTCGCGATCCACCGTTACCGTCGGAATAGGGTCCGGACAAATGAGCCGCATAGATTCGCTCCGCATTGCAGTGCAGAAAATGAAAGAGCGCAGCACCCAGTTCACCGCGCCTGTCATCACGTCGACACCGCCGCCCCTGGTCATGGCTTCCGATGCATTCTTTCCGTTCCGCGACTGTGTGGACGAAGCCGCCAAAGTCGGCGCCACAGCCATAGTTCAGCCCGGCGGCAGTATCCGCGACCAGGAATCTATAGACGCAGCCAACGAACACAACATCAGCATGAACTTCACCGGCATCCGCCACTTCCGCCACTGATTTATCCGGAGTTTCCCTGTAGTGGTTTCTATAAACACCGTCACCCCGGAGTAAGCCGGGTCCAGTCCTTTATGCAAAAGTGTTTTGGATGCCGGCTTTACCGGCATGATACCTATGCCTAAATATGGAAGTGTGTGTTGTGGGGTACGACAGTCTTACGGCGGGTAAACGGATGAGAACTACTCTTGCTCTTTTTCCTCCATCTTCTTACGCTTCTTTTCTTCTTTTTCGCGCTTCTTTTGCTCTTTCTTCAGCTCTTTATCCTTGCGCTTTTGTTCTTTAACAGCCACTTTTTCCTGTTCATCACGATCTTTCCGACGAGAGTTCAGCAGCTTTTCCTGCTGGTCAAGAGGCAGAGTCCTCTCTTGTTCCGTAAGTGTTTCAGCAGCTTCACCGTACAGTTCCTGCCCCGACCCCTTCATGAGTGGAATACGTTTTGTTTTCTTCGGCGGCCGCCACTTGGTCAAATAATCCTGCATGAAGTCGTATACCTGCTGTGACAGATTCTTTGCATAAATATCCGCCCTGTAATTCTTGCCATAAAACGCGTCCGTAGCCGTCCCCGGTGGCAGGTTCCATGCATAGCAGGGATTGCTCCAATGCTGAAACATCGGCTCATAAAAGTTTACCACATACCGGAACCACGACCTCTTACGCTTCACTCCAATCAGCACATCCAGCCGGACCGGAGTGCCTCCTTCATTGACCTGAGCTTTATACACATCATATTCCGCAGGTTTCGGACAATCCTCTTTCAGCAAAGCAAAAGCCCATTTTCTTTCTTTTGTCCGGGCGATAATGACATATTCGTCCTTAATGCTGTCGTCTTCCACAACGAAATTGTTCCAATCCGTATTTGCTTCCATACCCAACTGCTTGAATATGTCCTGAAGAGAATCTATAAACACCTGAGGCGGCATACGCGTGCGGATAGACTTGCCGAAAGGTTTGCGCTCCTTTATGGCGATATCCAAAGCAGCGTAACTCCGGCTAACATTCAGCAAGAGCGCGCAGAGCAGAACTAAAAAGTAAGCAGTTCGTTTCATAACAGAAAAAGTATTTTACTAAAAAAATAGTGCTTTGTCGAATTTTTCAAAACCAATGTAGTTGCCTGATTTCTGACGGGGCGGTAATCGGTAAACTACGCTTTTGTCAGAAAGCAACAAAAAACCCTGTCTCTTGTCGAGACAGGGTTTTTCGCTTGAATAATTTCTGACTGATTCTTAGAACTTGACTCCGACCGAGATGCGGTGAGTGGTGCCGAGGTCGCCCATAGGCATCCACGCATAGTCCAGATTCGCCATCTTGAACCCAAACCCGATACCGATTGTGATTCCGTTCAGACCCTCAACTCTGCGGGTCCGGGTAGTATACCCGGCGCGGCCAGCGAGACTGATGTCATCGCTGATCTTGTGGGTATAGTCCGTTCCCAAACCAAAGTAAGGTGAATTGTCTTCAGGAAACGCAATGTCCAATCCCGCCACCCAATTTTCCTTTACCTTGTAGCCCGTACCCAACTTGATGAGGATAGGAAGCTTTGTATTTTCAGTCTCGTACTTGAGACTGCCGCCAAGGTTCTGCACTGCAAAACCAAGCATAAGCTTCTCTTCCATCAATTTGGCATACTGAGCGCCGAGGTCAAAGCCAACGGTCGTTGCGCTGTTTTCAATCTTGGATGAGATAATCTTGATGTCAATACCGAGCGCGATTTCAGAGAGCATTCTCGCATAAGCCAGGTTGAACGCCAAGTCAGTAGGCGCAAACGTCCCAGTCTTTGACGCACGGATATCAGTCTTATTGATATCCCCGTAGGAGAAGTACTGGAGAGCCAATCCGACAGAACCGATAGACTCAGAGATAGGCATGGCGAATGAAACCCAGTGCAATCCGGGATCCGACTCACCATCTACCTTATCCTTAAGGAACAGTCCGCCGAACATGTACTCACCGCTCTTCTTGGTCAAGCGTGCAAGACCGGCTACGTTGTAATAGATTGCGTTTGCATCATCTGCAGTCGCAGTACCTACTTCACCCATACCGATATACTTGGCTCCGACTGGTAGTTTCAGGAACTGAGCGCCGCGTGTACCGGCGTCCTTATCGCTGAAGGCCGCAGAGGCAGGGGAAATCCCCAGACTCATAAGAGCCGCACCAATCATCAGGGAGACAACGAGCTTACCACTTACCATTTTGTTACCGATTTTAGTTTCCATTTTCATTGTCCTTGTTTTAATGGTATTCATCGCTATCACCCCCTTACCTTTGAACCGCGAGCTTCATGGTCTTATTCCCTCCGGTACCGGAGAGAGAGACCAAGTAAACGCCGCTGGCGACATCATCGCCGTTCTCATTCTTGGCGTTCCAGATCGCAGTTCCTGCCTGATTGGCCTGGAGATTCTTCACCAGGTCACCGGCAATGGTGTATATCTTGATGTGGGTGCCCGCAGGCAGAGTATCAAATGTGATACCCTGTGCCAGATGAGTGGCCAATGTCGGCCTATAAGGATTCGGGTAAACCGTTGCTCCGTCCAGATTTCCTGGCGGCGCCGCGATTACAACTCTGAACTCAGTCAAGTGGGTAGTCTTACCAGACACATTGCCACCCGCGCTCAGAGAAGACTCAGGGAGAACTACCCAACGAGTCCCGTTATGGAAGGCCAACTTAACCAGGTTCGCATCTTTCCCGGCCAGCTTAGTGTAAAGCTGCGTCTGGTCAACCGTGATTGTGATAGTTATAGGTTTCTTGAACTCAGTGTTGCCGCTGTTCAATTTGATGTCAAGCGACACGCCCACGCCTTCAACTCCGCCTGAATCAGCCGGAGGACTGGCATTGGCCACTGGCGTTACAAACGAGTCCGCGCCATCGAGTGCGCCGGCAGGAGTTTCAATCTTAGTCTCCTTGGCCACTACGCCGCCGACAACCACCTCATCGATCGTGTAGGTCACCGTATTGTCCTTGGTAGGATCAATGGTGGCGCTGCCGGAAGTCAGAGTTACTGTCACTACATTAGATGCAAGCACCTTCGCGCTCACAGTGGTGTAGTAAACATCTGTAGGAGACAGGTTACCTGATTCGTCCATGGCGCGCACGATGAAGTGATAGATTGCATCTGAATGGCCCGGGTCAATGGTCAAGGTAGTCGTTACATACGTACCAGGAGCCAGTGAAGACGGGTTCGTAGCAGATGCAGTTGTTGCGCCCGTTGAAGCATAGGTGTCAATGTTCGCATCACCAGAGACAGTCAGAGTGGATACTCTGATGCCGCGAGTAGACCGCGTCTTGCTGCCATAAGTAAACACGTTTTGATTAACAGGAGCCACATGCGTACCGGTTGAAACACTCGCAGCCGCATCCGCGTAGAAAGCAGGCAAGTACTGAGCCCACGTATTTGCGAATGAGAAGTTAGTGCCGCCGCCGGTCAATGAGGCAAGGTTCGCGTTGTTCGTCGTATCTGTGGAGGCAGCCGGATAGCAGGCCGCGCAGCCATAACCACGCGTCATGTCCGTCGCATTTGAACCTCTCACTTCAGCTGATGAGTAATATATGATGAACTTATATCCTGAAGTCAGCGAACGGATAGAACCATCGTCACCAGGCGAAACCCAGCGCAGAGTCACTGTTTTCAATCCAGAGGAAAGAACAGTCAGACCCGTGGGCGCATTCGGCGCAGACGACTCAACAACCACAAAGGAAGTAGTCGAAGCATCCGAAACGTAGGTCACAGTGGCCTGGCCGATCCCTTCTACAGAACTGAATTTGGCGCCGCCTGATTGCGTTGTGCCAAAGTTCATCTGTGTTGAAAGAATCACAGAATACGCAGTGCTGGGGGTCAACCTTCCGGTATTTATGGACACACTACCTCTGGTGAACCCAAATCCCTGAACGTTAGTTGCAGAGACATTGCCGACTGCCTGATTAAACAACACGAGGTCCGTACCCACCAAGTCAGTTGTTGTTGATACCGATGCACGCAGGAACACGGTGGTTCCTTCAGTGATACCGTTACCCACAAGCGACAGGTTTACATTTTCATTATTCCTGGCGCGGGTCGGTGCGAATGCTACAAGCACCGGCTTATTCACAACCGCAGGAGTAACCGTTATATCC
>CAYHWZ010000064.1:0-9432 GCA_964359975.1 uncultured Elusimicrobia bacterium
AGGTGATGCGGTTTGTCGGAAAGCTGAGTGGCGCGTTGGAGAGCATTGTCTGCAGATTTGGCATCGCCGCGCGCAAGCATGAGCGAACCAAGCACCCACCAGGCGCTGACCTGATGTTCCGGCGTCATGGGCGTGCGGACGGCGGTGCGCGCGATTTCTTCGCTTTCGGCTGCGCGCTTTTTGTCAAAGAGCGCGGCGGCATGTTCCAGAGATTTCAAAGGGAAAAGACGGATGTAAGATTCGGACAATTTGACCGGCGCGTAATTCGTTTCATCTTTGACAGACAGCCAATAGAGTTCATTTTTCGGCGAGGCGAAGCGGATTATAAAATGACTGCGCACCATATCCTGAATTTTGCGCAGGTCTGAACCGGATATCTGGACACTGTGCCAGCGGTTGCTTTTGAGCGCGTTGAGAGTGAGCGGGTCAATGACAATGTGACGGATACCTGCTTGGACGAGCCGGTCCTTTAAATCAGTGTCGTCGGAGGAAACTTCGGCAAAATCCGCCAGCGATTCGCGGTCCACGTTTGAACTAAACAGAATTTTGCGTTTGCGGCTGGGAGCGATACGGTTGACACCGGCATAGATGACGCCTTCGCCGGGTTCCGCGCGCGAGTCCAGAACATGTCCGACCCACCGTACATTGTCCATCTGGTCGTCGGAAGTTTTGTAGTTGCCCAGCGCGTATCCGGACACTGCGCGGTTGAACCCGACACCGATCTCGCTCCAAAAACTGGACTGCAGGAACATTTTGTGGAACGAAAGACCGATGACAGCGATGAGCGCGAACTTCTGCGCATGATGCACGCCGGCGCTGAACAGTTTATTTGCATGCAGGGCAAGCGGCACGCTGACCAGCAGAATGAGGAACGGCAGATGATAGTTTTCCCGCAGCGAAAAAAACATCAGGCCCATCCATCCGAGCAGAGCGCCGCCGATACAGAGACGGAACCCTGCGGCAAAACCCGCGCCGAGAGTGAAAACAGCCAGCACTGCAAACGCCAGAGTCGGGCCCCATTCGGGCCAGAGCATGCGCACGCCGCGGTTATAGAGATTGAACCCGGACAATGATTTGAAGAAATCACCGGCTGCCTGCACGCGGGAGGAATCTGCGGACTGCTGAGTGGCCACGCCAGGAGTTTCCACTTCAAAGTGCCAGGGCTTGACCGGAGTGGTGTGCAATGCCTGACTCATGTGCGGATAAATCGGGACTCCGGTGGCAACAGTTGTCCGTATCAGCCAGGGCGACGCGGCCGCAATAAGCGCAACGGACCAGATGAGCGTGCGCCGCAGAGCGCGCCACTTTTCCCGACGGAAATCAGAGATTCCGATTGTCAGCAAAATCAGAAACGAAGGTGCAGCGGCGAAAAGTGAATTGAGTTTGTGTCCCATGGCTCCGCCGCACAGAATGCCGGACAAGAGCAGCCATCTCAGAGATTGGTCCGGTGCCGAAGATTTCAGATTGATGCTTTCAATCAGCGCAAGATATTGGGCGGCAATAAAAAGCGCGGACGGGATGTCGTTTTTCAATGTGGTGGAATATCCCATGCAGATGGGCGCGCAGACCACGGCAAAACATCCGAGCAGCGCGGCAGCGTGAGAGGTGTGACGTTTCATGAATCCCCAGATGAGTCCGATGAGCGAGCAGAAAAATCCCCAGACGATGAGGTTTGCCGCCATTTCCGAGCGGAAAAGGAAGGACCACATGAACAGCATTTCGCTGTTCTGCGGGAAATAGGTGTGGATGTGGTACGGGTACGTCATCACTCGGCCCTGCGAGATATAGAACGCGGGTAATACAATGTAGTACATCACGGAATCCGCGAAATCTTCGCGCCGCACTGATGTCAACGACCAGAGCAGGAGTGTGAGTGTCAGTACGGACATCAGGATTTTTTCGAGAAGAGTGAAGCGGGACAATTTTTCGGAAAATTGACGGAGGACAGCGCTGAAAGAGAATCGCCTTATGGACGGAACAATATCGAACTTGTAAACGAAAAGCGCAATGCCTGCCCCTGAAACAATGGCGGCGGTATAAATGTGCACCAATCCACACACTCCGAGCGCGAGCCAGATGAGGGATGCGGCGAGCGAACCTAAAATATAGTAGAGCGAAATCCGTTCCGGAAAACTGAATCCGGACAAATCCCGGCGGAAAATCAGTTCGAGCGCGGCTTTTCCGGCGCCCATGAAAAATATTGTCATCAAGGCGAACACGGCGATGCCGAGCGACACTTCAGTGAAGCCGGTGAACTGTCCGTGCAGAGTTTCTTTCAGGTTTGAGAGCGCGGACGCAAAAGATTGCGCGTCTGCAAATGTTAACGGAAACCGGACTGCAAAGTAACCCATACGGACCCATTTGACAGTGATAGCGAGCCAGATGGCGAATACGGAGAGTATGGCGAGGGTGATGGGAATGTTGGAGGTGCGGGGGGTGGGTTTCATGTGCTATTACAGGCGGTTGAATATCGAGGCAGCGATATTTTACGGCAACCCCTTTGCGTTCCCCCTTCCCGCCTCTTCGGCGGACAGGGAAAAGGGGGAAAAGAAGGGGGTGCTGTTTTTCCTGTTACTTCAGCGTCCAGATTTGGTAGCCCCAGGCCGGGAGAGTGAGTTTGGCTGACAGACCATCTGAGAGTTGGAGGTCGTGACCGGGAAACGCGGGTTTAGTATTCAGTTTACCTTTGTCATTCACGAACACCTCGGGGATTTCCAGCGTGCCTTTGAATTCTTTCGGAGAAAGATTGATGGCAACAAGCGCTGCGTCGCCGCGGTACGAACGGGCAAAAGCGAACATACGTTTGTCGTCGGAACTGTTCACCGGGAAGCGTTGGCCATGCATGAGCGCGGCATTTTTCCGCCGGAGAGTCACAAGTTTGGAATAGAACTTGCGCATATTTGACTGCTCTTTGCGGTTCTTGCCCCAGCCGATGGTTTCTTTTTCAAATAAAGAGGGCTGGTGCACCTCGCCGATTTCCTGACCGTTGTAAAGGAGCGGCACGCCTTCGAGTGTGAAAATGAGCGCGGCTGCGGCAAGATGACCGGGACCGAGGATTTGTGCCGCGCGCGGTTTGTCGTGGTTTTCGGAAAAACGCAGACGCAGAGAACCGCGCGGATAGGTGAAATATTCGTTCTTCAATTTTTCGCGCAAACGAGTGACATCGGCTTTACCCTCGGCGATTTCCACGAGGGCATCGTTGACATTCCACGCGTAGGTGAGGTCAAAAGATGCAAGATGATTTTCCGGGCGGTCGCCTTCGGCCAGCATGAGGAGACCACGTTTGGTCTTGTCCAGTTCTTTGCGCGCGTATTCCCAGAAATCCACGGGCAGCATGTCGGCCACATCGCAGCGGAACCCGTCGATATCGTATTCTTTTACCCAGTGCACGAGCGCATCTTTCATGTACTCGCGCAGTTCATCGCTCTTGTAATTGAGACCTGCCACGTCGGTCCAGTGCTCGTTGGGCGGGACGATTTTGCCGTCTTTATCTTTCATGAACCATTCGGGGTGCGCCTTTACAAGCGCGTTGTCCCAGGCAGTGTGGTTGGCGACCCAGTCAATGATGACTTTAAATCCCTGCAGGTGCGCTTCCTGAACAAACTTTTTGAAAGTGTCTTTGGTGCCGAATTCCAGGTTCACTCCGAGATAATCTTTCACCGCGTAGGGACTGCCGAGCGAACCTTTGCGGTTTTCCGCACCGACGGGATTGATGGGCATGAGCCAGAGACAGGTGACGCCGAGGGCTTTGAGTTCCGGCAGGCGCGATTCGAGAGTGGTGATTTTGCTGTCCTCGGAAAATGAGCGCAGATATATTTCGTAAATCACCGCTTCTTTGACCCAGTCGGCGGAACTGAGCGCGGACTTGTCGAACAGGTCTCCTTTGAGCAGATCGTCTTCGCTGACATAACTGCGGAGCGAAACGGATTTCCACATGCCGCCGTCCCAACCCCAATCTTTCACGCGGACCGCGACATAATTATCGGAAACAGTGCGGACTTTGCGCGTGACGTCGAAATAGAACGGCTGGTTCCACCCGGTATGCGCGCCGATTTTTTCGCCGTTGAGCCAGACTTCGCATTCATCGTCGACACCGCGGAAAGAGAGCGCGAATGATTTGCCGGTGAGCCCTGCGGCGCTGAACTTTTTGCGGTACCATGCAGTGCCGTCAAAATCTTTGGCCACTGACTTTTCCCAAAATGAAGGCACGGTGATGGTGGACCACTGCTGGTCGTCGTAACCCGGCTCGAACCATTTTTTGTCCATGCCGGTCCCGTCGGCGTCTGTTTTGAACCGCCATTCACCGTCGAGCGAAATAGCGCCCGTGCCTTCGTCAGCCAGAACAATTTTAGGCATAAATCCTCCGGAGAATGAGAGTATGAAAGAAAGAAAACAAACTAACCCCTTTTCTTTCCCCCTTTTCAAGGGGGAATATAAGGGGGTCTTCTTTATAGAGTCAGACATTATGAGTTTCCTTTTTTGCCCGTTGGTGACGCGTGACATAGACCAACAGAATGGCCGCGTCCGACGGAGTGAGTCCGGGGATACGCGACGCCTGCGCGAGAGTGCGCGGCAACACCTTTTTCAATTTCTGTCTGCTTTCCGCCAAAAGGCCGGGCACTTTATCAAAATCAAATTCCGGCGGGATTTGTTTACCTTCCATTTTCTTAAGTTTGGCGACCATCTGGTCCTGACGCGCGAGGTATCCGGCGTATTTGACCTGCACGGCAATCTGGGCGTTCACTTTTTCATCGGTCCAGGGCGCAAAATCGTCGGTGCGCGGCGCTGTGTTGTCCTGCACCGCGCTGCGGTACGCGCTGAAACTGCGGTAAGTCTCGTCGGAAATGAGCCCCGCGCGGTGACCGTGGTCCATGAGCCGCAGGTCCGCGTTGTCGCTCCGCAGGTGGAGCCGGTACTCAGCGCGCGAAGTGAACAGACGGTACGGTTCGTCCACACCTTTCGTCACCAAATCGTCAATCATTACGCCGATATAGGATTCGTCGCGCTGAAGGATGAGCGGTTCTTCGCCGCGGATTTTAAGCGAAGCATTGATACCGGCGAGCATACCCTGCCCGGCGGCTTCTTCGTAACCGGTAGTGCCGCAGATTTGACCTGCAAAATAAAGACCCGCGACCAGCTTGGTTTCGAGTGTGGGAAAACACTGAGTGGGCGGGCAAAAATCATATTCCACCGCGTATCCTGCGCGCATGATTTCCGAGTTCTCCAGTCCGGGAATGGTGCGCACGATGAGAATCTGCACATCTTCCGGCAGACTGGTGAACAGACCGTTCACATAAATCTCCTCGGTGCGGTACCCTTCGGGTTCGAGAAAGACCTGGTGCCGTTTGTGGTGGGGGAACTTCATCACCTTGTCCTCTATACTCGGACAATAGCGCGGCCCGATAGACTTGATTTTGCCGGAATAAAGGGGAGAACGGTCGAGATTTTCGCGGATGATCTGGTGCGTGAGCTCGTTGGTGTAAGTGAGGTGGCAGGGCATTTGTTCCTGCGTGATTTTTTCCGTGAAATGCGAGAACGGTGTGGGCGGTTCGTCGCCGGGCTGGACACTGCACTTGGAAAAATCAACACTGTGCGCATTGATGCGCATGGGCGTGCCGGTCTTCATGCGTCCGACTTCAAAACCCATTTCGCGCAGAGAATCCGAGAGCGATTCCGACCGTCCGTCGCCTGCGCGACCGCCGGGGAAATGGTCCAGACCGTAATGCAGCAGACCTTTCATGAAAGTGCCGGTGGTGAGGATAACGGCTTTGGATTGGCACTCGATGCCGGACCGTGTGAGAATACCGGCGACTTGCTGAACGCCGGAATACGTCGTGTCCGTCAACACACTTGCGGCTTCGCCCTGTTTCACGTCGAGATTTTTCTGCTGTTCGAGGACATGCTTCATGGCGAGCTGATAAATTTTCTTGTCGCACTGCGCGCGGGGGGACTGGACAGCGGGACCTTTGGACCGGTTGAGAATGCGGAACTGTAGCCCGGCGCGGTCCGTGATCTTGGCCATTTCGCCGCCGAGCGCGTCCACTTCGCGCACCACCTGACCTTTGCCGAGACCGCCGATGGACGGATTGCACGACATCTGGCCGACCGTGTCGAGATTGAGAGTGAGGAGAAGAGTTTTGAGACCGGTGCGTGCGCACGCGAGCGCGGATTCGCATCCGGAATGTCCGGCCCCCACGACTATAACATCATATTTCCCAGTGATAGAGTTCCCTCCTGACGAAGGAAAATATTATAGCATATCCGCGGGGCGGCAGTTCTTGTTACAGACTCCAAAGGTGGGCGCGTGCTTCCTGGACGGAGGTAAATGTTTTTACATGTCTGTGCTTTCGGGCATTTCGCGCAATTTGAATCAGATTTAATTTCTTTTGCGGAAATGTGAAGCTGGTGAAATCTTTTATCAGGCGGTGCGCGCCTTTTAGGTCGCGGCGCGGATATCCGGTTAAGAGGCCGACTACTTTCATGCCAGCGCGTTTGGCCGAGGTGACGCCGGACGGGGAATCTTCGAACACCAGACAACGGTCAGGGCGGACGCCGAGGATTGCGGCGGTTTTCAGGAAAATTTCCGGGTGGGGTTTGCCGTTTGTGATGTCTTCGTCGCCGACGATGGTGTCGAATTGTTTAAGCAGACCGAGCCGTTTGAGGAGGAAATGTCTGTTGGCAGCCGGCGCGCAGGAAGCTACGGCGGTTTTGAGGCCGCGCTTTTTTGTGCGCGCGAGGAAACGGGTGAAACCTTTGATAGGGCGGACGTGGGGCGCGTAGAGTTTGCGGTATCGGGCTTCTTTTTCGCGCGCGAACTTTGCGATTTCTTTGCGGGTGAGACGGCGGTGGAATATTTTCCGCAAAATCGCATCATTGTTCTTGCCGAAAAGATGATTTTTGAAATCCGCAGCAGAGACGGGCAGGGAATATTTCCGGAAAAACTCCAGCCACGCTGCGGTGTGGTAGGCGATATTGTCCACAATGGTGCCGTCGAGGTCAAAGATGACAGCGTTGAGGTTGGGGGAGAGTTTCATGAGTGCTCGGGACGAGATTATGCGGCGCGCTTGAAAGCGTGTGATTCATCACGGATAACAGCCATTCTGAATCCCAGCGCGTGCAGGATGTTTGCCAGACCATGGAGTCTAAGACAGCTGTGTTTTGACATGAACTGCCGGAGAGAAGCACGATGCATTTTCGCCGATCGGGTAAGCCGTGGCAAACTGCCCTGTGCCTCGGCCACATTGCGGAGAGCCAGCAGAAAAGCATCTTCATTCCCGGATTCAAAAGCTGTGTTTAAGTAGCTCACGGCAGACTTGCTATTTTTGAGGTCGCGGGCAAAAAAATAGTGATGTGGGACAGATGGGGCGCGGCTGAATTTTCGTTTCATAGACATTGTTCATTCGTTTTGTAGAGCGCTCAGACCCAATTTTGCCAATTTCGCCCTTACATACTGTTTCTGCTTCAACTGACATTCTCTTAATCGAATAACCACCCATCCTCTGTGACGAAGTGTTCTGGTGACCTTGTTGTCGCGCAGCACATTGGTTGACAGCTTGTCGCGCCAGAACTTGCGGTTGGTAACAGGAATCAGATTACATTTGGGGCATCTGTGCCAAAAACAGCCGTCAACAAATACTGCTGTGTTCTTTTTGGGGAATACAAAATCGGGATGACCAAATATCGGATAATTTCTACGCCAACCGGCAATTTGGTTGGCGCGGAAGATTTTTGCGAGGGCGATTTCGGTATTTAGATTGTTTTTGGATCGGATTCTGGACATTACCTCCGATCGTTTCTTTCTTGAAAATACATCAGTCATCCACTACGCGACTCCAGCCTTTTTCCATCTCTTCATTGCCGGATCTAGATAGTCAGAGAAAAAGTCCTCAAATGAGATGATATTGGGAGCTGTGCCGTAATGTGCAATATCATTTTTCAGTTTTTTGGGTACAACCATATGTATTCGATTTTCAAGCATCTCCCGGGCCTGTTCTTCCGTCACTTTCGCATCTGTCGTTGCCAGAAAGAATCCCAGTCCCCGGACACCTTCGGTCGCAATCTGCCTCCATCGCTCTCGCAGTGTTCGTTTTGCGGTGAATATTATGCATTGGGGCGCATTTTTTTTGAAATAATCATGGGAGGGCATCAAAAAATCGGGTTTTCCATTTATTACCCTTTGTTCGTCAAATGGATAGCTGCATTTCTTGAAAAGAGCCTTGATGATTTCTTCAAAAGCCTTTCCGGCACGCGATTTTCTGGACTGAGCCAATGACAAGTAAAATCGGTCAAGAATATTGAAAATCCCACTTGCTCCCTGCATCTGGATAAATTTTGACAACACTTTTTCCCCGGCCTTGGACTCCTCGACGAGATATCGGTCGTACACTTTTTTCTCAATTTCCTCAACCAGCTCGCTGAAATGAAGTGGATATTCAGTTTTTGAAAACCCATGCTCCCGCAGAACTTTAGCCGTGACCATATTGTACAAATCTTCATTGGAAATCATCAGCTTCTTAAATTCTTCGAACAAGTCAATGTCAAGCATATGCATTGTGCATGCTTCTTTCGGACACGGCGCGGGGGGCGGAACTATCCTTTTCCTTCAGTGTGTTCACGATTTCCCTTGCAATATCGGCAACCACGGGAACAACCACTGAATTACCAAATTGTCGATAAGCCTGCGTGTCTGAAACAGGGATTTTGAAGTTGGGGCGAAACTGTGTGAATCCCATTAAATTTGCGCATTCCCTGGGAGTCAATCTTCTGGGATTTCCGTTTTTTTGCGGAATAAGAATCTCGGATCCGTCCTTGTGATATCTTGCGCTGAGAGTTCTTGATACTCCCTTGAGGTCAACCAATCCGAAGCCAAAACCATGTCCCAGTGCCTTGTGTTTTTCGGCGTAATTCTGCAAATATTGCCACAAGTGGTCGGTTAGAGTAAATTTGGAATCAACATTTTTCTCAAGAATTTCACGAAAGGTTTGTCTATGACCCGCGTGTTTCCCCGGGAACTCAAAAAATGAAAAATCCCTGAATCCCACGATATAAATTCGTTCACGATGCTGTGGAACATAATCTGCCGCGTCTATTATTTGGTGAAAAACAGTATACCCAAGTTGCCGGGTCAGGATGTCCAGAATTATGCTGAATGTATTTCCATTGTCATGACTGCGCAGATTTTTTACGTTTTCAAGTAGAAATGCGCGTGGTTTCCTGTCCTCCAGAATTCTCTTGATTTCAAAAAACAAAGTTCCCTGTGTGGGGTCCTTGAATCCATGTGGTCTCCCCAGGGAGTTCTTTTTTGAAACGCCGGAAATTGAAAAGGGTTGGCATGGAAATCCCGCAACAAGAATATCATGGTTGGGTATGGATCTGCTTGGAATTTCCCTGATGTCCCCATGAGGCTTTTCTCCAAAATTAGCCTCGTAAGTT
>CAYHWZ010000065.1:0-4502 GCA_964359975.1 uncultured Elusimicrobia bacterium
TACTGTTTTTAAGCCCAAGATCCCTACGGTAGGGGGGACTTGACATAGTTTTTTATTTTGTTAAAATTGATTTTAGATATGAGAAAAATTAGAAAAATTTTTGATAAAGGAAGCGGTTAATAATTCTGGGCATTTTTATGTCTTAGAAGTCGCTTCCTTGGAAGCGATTTTTGATTGAAAAGATTGTTTCGGAAAGTTCGATCGGGTCGGGGGTGCGGAGGATTGAGGCGCTGGCCGGCGAGAAAGCTTTGGAATATGTGGAGGGTGAAGAGCGGGAACTGAAAGCTGTGTCGGAGAAAATGCGCTGCACGGTTTGGGAATCGTCGTCGAAGATTGATAAACTTTTGGAACGGCAAACGCGGCTGGAAAATGAGATATCCGCGCTGAAACGGAAGCAGGTGATGCCGCAGGATAATGACTGGCAGGGCTCGGCGCGGGAGATTGCGGTTGGAAAAAATGCCGGGGGTATGGTAAAGTTTGTGGGCAAGGTTTTGGAAACGCAGGACTCGCAGACATTGAGAGAAACTGCGGACCAGGTGCGGGAAAAGATGGGGCAAGGGATTGTGCTTTTGGCGGGCGAGGAAGGGGACCAGACGGTTTTTGTAGTTTCTGTGACGAAAGAGTGCGCGGCAAAAGGAGTTCACGCCGGGACGATTGCGAAAAAGTTCGGTGAAAAGATAGAGGGTCGCGGAGGCGGGCGGGACACTTTTGCGCAGGGCGGCGGAAAAAAGCGGGCAGATTTGAAGGACATTGTTGAATCTTTTCCAGACGAGATTGTAAAACTTTTTAAGTAAGGCCCCCATAGCTCAATGGACAGAGCGACGGCCTCCGGAGCCGTAGATATAGGTTCGATTCCTCTTGGGGGCAATTGATTTTCTGAATATGAAACCTGACAAAGAGTATATGAAAATACTTGAGAAGACGAAGATTCTCAAGAGTCCGAAACACCGGCTGTCCACGTTTGGAGAGACGCGGATACTTTATTATTTTCTGTCGGAGGTGGCGGGGTTTCGGGACAGGAGCAGATTGAGGGAAGGGTGGGTGATTGCGGAGAAACCGAAGATCATTACGCCAGATTTTTTCAAGAACAGGTTTGAAGGGTTCGGCAAGAAATCGGAAGAGTTCGGCAGGTGGCTGAAGGCGCGGTATGGGGAGACTTTTCAGGGGCTGGAGTACCGGTTCCGGAATGAGAGTAAGTCGGTGAAGGTGGAATATTCGCCTATCAAGGCGCTGGCGGACCGTGTGAAAAGCAGACTGGAAAAGGAAGACGCTGTGCAGAGCGCGGTGATCCAGGGTCCGGACACGGCGTGGCAGATTTGTTTGATGAAATTTATTGTGGATGAATGTTCGGCTTCATTCTTTGGCAATCTAAAAGATTTGGACCAGCATGGTTTTTTTGACACGCCGGAGAAGGTTTCCAAAGACCAGAGGAAAGAGGTGGAGGGGATGTTTGCAAAGGCAAAAGATGACCGGGGAGTGGTACCGCTGTTGGGAAGAAAATTGCAGAGTTATGGATTATTCAGAGAGTATGAAGACCGGTTTTTTAAGTTGATGAATGGGTGAAGGGATTTTTGGAGTGGAGATTTTCCAAGAGTAGTTGCTGCATAATCAAGTAGGTTTCCGTTTTCACACCCACCTTTGTCCTCCCCTTTCCGCCTCTCCGGCGGACAAGCGATGGGGAGGAAACAAGAAAATTATTCTGAGTGAAGGATTGAGTTGCGGGCTTCGTAGTAGTCCAGGCCGGAATGGTCGAGGACTTCTTCGCCCATCAGGATTCTTAAAGTGTTCTGCAGTTTCAGGTGCTGGACAAAGAGGTCGTGTTCAGGTTTCAGGTCAGGTCGGCACATGGGGGACTTGAAATAAAATGAGAGCCATTCCTGGATGCCGGTGAGTCCGGCCCGCTGAGCCAAATCGAGAAACAGCACCAGATCCAGCACGACGGGTGCGGCCAGTATGGAATCGCGGCACAGAAAATTTATTTTAATCTGCATGGGCAGTCCGCACCATCCGAAAATATCAATGTTGTCCCATCCTTCCTTGGCGTCACCGCGCGGCGGATAATACTCGATACGGATTTTGTGATAGACTTTTTTGTAAAGTTCCGGATACAAATCGGGCTGAAGGATAGCGTCGAGCACGGAAGCTTTGCTGACTTCCTTGGACTTAAATGAACTGGGATCGTCGAGCACTTCGCCGTCGCGGTTACCGAGGATGTTGGTGGAAAACCATCCGGAAAGACCCAGCATGCGCGCTTTGAGTCCGGGCGCGACGATGGTTTTCATCAGGGTCTGACCAGTCTTGAAATCTTTGCCAGCCACGGGCACTTTCTTTTTGCGCGCTAATTCCACAAGCGCCGGCACGTCGGCAGAAAGGTTGGGCGCACCGTTGGCATAGGCGCTGCCGGTCATGATGGCGGCGTAAGCGTATATCATAGACGGCGGGATATCGGGCGAATTTTTTTTGAGCGCTTTTTCGAATGACTCGATGGTTTCGTGAGCGCGGGTCGGCTTCATATAAATTTCTGTTGATCCGCACCAGACCATGACGGTACGTTTAAGGTTGTTCGACTTTTTAAATTTCTCGATATCGCGCGCGAGCTGTTCGGCAAGGTCCATTTTGTTTGCGGCTTTTTTCAGATTGGCGCCGTGCAGGTTTTTGACGTAATCGCGATTGAAGACTGCGGGCATGGGACGGATGGATTCCAGTTCACGGCGGACCTTCGCGAGCGTTTCAGGCGGGAGGACACCGGCCTGCAATGCTGTGAGGTAAGCATTGTCGCTGAAGATGTCCCATCCGGCAAAGACCAGGTCTTTGAGCGCAGCGAGCGGAACAAACTCCTTGATGAGCGGGTACTTGGAAAGTGGTCTTTTGCCCAGCCGGATTCTCTGCATTTGCGTGCAGGAACCAAAGGGTTGGGCGAGCCCTTTACGCGCAAGGAGTGAACCGGCGACAAAAGTGGTGGCCACTGCGCCGAGTCCGGGCAAAAGTACGCCGAGTTTACCTTGTGCGGGTGCGATCTTCCGGGCTAGTTCTGGATAGTAAGACGATTGTTCGCTCATACGTTTGACCATTTTACATTTTTACCGTGCATCATGACAAGCACGGTCAGATATATGGGAGCGCCTATTGCGGACATCCACAAGAACCATTCGGCTTTACCAAAGTATGAAAGCAGTATGACAAGATAGATGAAATCGCGGCGCGCGAGAAAATCCATTACGCGGTCGGATGGGGCGGTCAGCGCCGGGTTGTCCATTACTCCTTTGAAAACCGGTCCTGGTCCGCTCTTCTTGTGCATGGTTTTGAAATAGACGAGCGATGCGGTGAGCACAGTGCCCAGAACCGCGGACGCGCCGAGAATAAGCGTGTAATGCTGACCGGTACTGCGCTGAATACCGACGGCAAGACAGGAGAAGATTGCGATGTGGACAAGATTGTCGGTCCAAAAATCAAGGAGACCACCCCAGCGGGATTCCATAAATTTGAGTCGGGCCAACTCGCCGTCGCATCCGTCGAGTACGGAATGGAGCCAAAAAAGCACGGCGCCGGTCAGCTGGTGCCAGTGGTTTCCAGTAAGAAAGCACAGTGCGCCGGCGATACCGATTAGTGCGCTGACGAACGTCATCTGGTTGGGCGTGAACTGTGTGGCGGCCACTCGGCGCGTGACTGCGAGGGATATTTTTCTTTCCACGTGTCTGGACATGAACCCTTCATTTTCCTTGATGAGACCTGTGAGGAGCCACTGCTCAGCGCTGCGAAGGTTGCCGTCGGAGAGGGGGGAATAGTCTGACGCAGATACTGGTATGATGTACGGCTTTAATTTTGAATAGGAAAATGCAGGGAGTGCGTCGCGGAACATTTGCGCGGGCAGTCCAGGATGCTGAGTTCTGACGACGAAAACAGGCGCGGATGTTTCGGCGGTGTGAATGGATTCGGGTTCCGGATCTATTTGGGACATTTTTTTCAGCAAAGAAACGGACGGCAAGACCGAAGCGGAGACAGCGATGAAAGATTCCGGCAGGTGCGGGAAAATTTGCTGAGAGTCAGGCCAGTAAAAATCGGTGAGGCCGGCTTTTTTTGCGGTGAGGCGAAACCGTTCGTGCAGAGTGAGACCAAGCAGAATCTGATTTCTGTCGGTTGAATTTCCGTCTGAGAATACCAGGAGCGCATGCGGCTGCATCAGAAGGGAACCGGCGCGGCTTTTTTGTCGGACTGTTTGAATTCCTCTATAATTTTGAGGCAGTCGCGGGCACGGGCAAGATTTTTCCCGCGAAATGCAGGGTCTTCAATTTCACGGACAAATTCTTCGATGACGGGCTGGAACCATTCGGGATGGCGGGAACTTTCCGAGAGAGGTTTACTGAATGAGAAAGTCTGCGGCTGGTTGCTGGATTCAGGAAGCGGTTCCCATTTCAGCGTATCATCCTCGATTTGCAGAGATGCTTTGGTTCCCTCGATAACACCCCAGTTGCGGCGGATGCGGGAAGCCCAGGTGATGAAAA
>CAYHWZ010000065.1:4512-9431 GCA_964359975.1 uncultured Elusimicrobia bacterium
GGAAAATATCTGCGGTGGTTTTTTCCGGCAACGTGCTTTCAAATTCAATCCTGGCCTTGACAGTATCTTCAACGGGCAGGTCGGCGTATTGCCGATTTTCGAGGGTGGCGGAAAGACTGACGGGTTTTTGGGCAAGCCAGTTGAGCACAAGATACAGGGCATGCCACCCGTGGTCAATGAGAATACCGCCGCCGGCCTTTTGCGGGTCGATGCGCCAGTTATCTTTTTCCGCGGTTTTTGCAGGACCGTCTCTGAGCACGAACCAGGCGCAGTGACGGATATCACCGATAGATGCGGGCGCAGAAAGTTCGCTGATCTTACGGCAGATAGGCGCGTAGGCCCAGTTGTGCACGGTGACAAGAGCGCGGTCCGACGATGCGGCAAGCGCGGCCAACGAATCCAGTTCGGACGAATCAAGCACGAGCGGTTTTTCGCAGAGCACGTGCCATTTGTTCTGGAGCGCGTAGCGTATCAACGGCGCGTGTGTATGCGGAGGTGTGCAGATATCGACAAAATCCAGGGTTTCGGGTTTGACGGACTGCAGACTGGGATAACATGAGAGCGAAGGTTCCTGACGGCTGAACGAGTCGCGCTGTTCCGGGGACGAATCAACTACCGCCACTATTTCCGCAAGGCCGGATTTTTTCCAAACGGGGAAATGAGTGTCTGTTGCGACCTGACCCAATCCGACGACAGCGCCGCGCAGTTTCATTTGTGCAGACCTTTCTTTTCGCCAAGCGTGAAAACTTCCTCGAATATATCCGCGGCCTGACCGGCGATTTTTTTTGAGATGGTCAGGGGGGATATGATGCGGACCGGAGTGGTGTAGGCCATGGTGATGAGCCCGCGGCGGAGACATTCCTGGAAGATTATCCGACAGACAGATTTTTCCAGAGGGGTTTTACTTTTTTTATCTTTGATCAGTTCCATTCCTATCATCAGACCGCGTCCGCGAACTTCGCCGACGAACTCGAACCGCGACTCCAGCGCTTTCAAGCGGTCCAGAAGGTATTTCCCGACGAGTGCGGAATTTTCCACGAGCTTTTGCTTTTCAATGATTTCCAGAGACGCGAGTCCGGCGGACGCAGCGAAAGGGTTGCCTCCGTAACTGGACGAACTGCCGGACGGATTGGAGTATGGTTTTGCTTCGCAATTTTTTAGCGACGAGACGACGCCGCTCAACGGGAACCCGCCGCCGATACCTTTACCGACGGTGAGGATATCGGGTTTCAGATTATCGTGCTGGAATCCCCAGGTTTTGCCGGTGCGTCCGAAACCGGTCTGCATTTCATCAGAAATCGTGAGCGCGCCGAACTCTTTGGCAATGGACTGGACCGCAGGCAAAAATTCCGGCGGAGGGACCACATTACCGGCGGTGCCCTGTACGGGTTCGTAGATGACAGCGGCAATTTGCTGTTGGGACTGCATTTTGACGACCTTGCGCAGATGGTCGGCGCAGGCGATTCCGCAGGACGGATACTCGAGTTTCAGCGGGCAGCGGTAACAGTAGGCATAGGGCGAAAGATAAAGACCCGGGGTGAACGGTCCGAGGTCCTTTTTAAATTCGTCGCCGAGGAGACCGAGCACACCGCCGGTTTTGCCGTGGAATCCGCCCCAAAATCCGACGAACTCGAACCGTTTGGTCACGGACTTGGCCAGCCGGAAAGCGGCTTCAACAGCTTCGGCGCCGCTGGAAAAAAGCTGAACTCTGTCCAATCCGGCAGGCAGAAGCGAGACGAGTTTTTTCAGAAAATCCTTGCGAATGCCGGTAGTGAAACTGGAAAACGTAAGTTTGCCTGCCTGCGCGCGGAGCGAGCGCACATAGTGAGGGTGACAATGCCCCACGCTGCCCACGCCGATACCTGCGACAAAATCAATGTACCGGTTACCGTCTTCGTCGGTGAGGATACAGTCTTTGCCGGACTTGAGCGCGATGCGGGCGTAAAGAGCGATGCCCTGCAGACCGGGGGAAATGTACTTTTGTTCTTCGTTAAATATGGCGAGCGACTTTTTGCCGGGGATTTTGTTCATACACGTTCTTCCTTTTTGAATTTAAGCGCGAGGCATTGAGCAATGGCAGTGGACGCGTCCTCGCGGAACAAGGCGAAACTGGGCCATGCGTTCACGTCGATAATCTTAATGCTGCCGGACTTGCCGATGATGGCGTCTCCGCCGAAAATTTCCAGGTCCACACAGTGAGCGGCGCGGGAAATAAGAGCGGCAAGGTCTTTTTCCGAGAACGGATGATTTTTTAGCTGTTGTTCCTTGTGGTAGAACCACTTATACCAGAAATCCTGGTAATGCTGATTTTTTGCTGCTGAGACACCATAAAATTTGATAAGGTCGCCGGGCGCATTTTCCTGCAGCACTGCCTGTGAGATGCCGCGTTCACGGAATGACTTGAACCGGGTTTCGATTTCCGACAATGAACTGCAGAGTGTAACGTCGCCCTTTTGCGTGTTGTGCACGTCGCCGCGCTTTATCCAGCAACCGGGCTGACCGTCCAGAAACCGCGCGGCACCGTCGGCAGAATCTGTGGACATGAGCAGACTGCGCGGTACGGGAATCTGCTTTTTTTCAAGCAGAGGCACCATTCTGTAACGGTAGGTATTCATTACAGCGCGGGTGGAGTTGACCACTTTCACGCCATGCGATTCCCATTCGGACAGGAGGGCAAGAATATTTTCTCTTTCGCACATGGCAAAGACAAGCGCGGGCGGATAGCGCATGAACTGCTCTTTCCCGGCGAGAACTTCTTCCGGAGTTTTAAGCAGTACAGTGACACCGCTTGATTCCAATTTTGACGCGGCCGCGCGGAGAATGGCATAATCGTCGGACTCGCGGTCCGGCGAATGCTGTATTTCCCTGAAAATACCGAGCGCAATCTGTTCCATTTTCAATGACTCCTCAAGAAGTTTTCCGCTGTTTTAATATCTTCCGGCCTATCCACATCGACAATGTGAGAAAGCTTTATACCGTTGACAGTATAACCGGACTGCACCAGATGGCCAAGAAAGAGACGGAGCGAATCCCACTTGCCTTTTGACAGCGCGCCGGACAAAGTCCCAGGTACGGAGTACAATCCGGCCGTGACCCATCTGCCGGACTTTCCGCCGAGCGATACGATGCGGCCGCTGCGGTCCATGCCTGCAAAGAGGGGCTTTTCATCGTCTACAAACGTGGTCAGACCGAGACAGACTTTCCGGTTGGCGCGGGCAGAAAGCATTTTTTGTATATCCTTTAGCGAGCAGATGGAATCAACGGTTGACACAAGGTGACGGCCCGGCCCAAGTTTTTTTACCACTCTGCAGAAACTTTCGAACGACGACTTTGTAGATTTTACAATAAATTCAGTCTTCATGTCCGGGAAATTGCGGCGCACCCATTTTACGCAGCTGCGTTCCGCGCTGTTAAAAATAATCACCACCCGCCGGACACCGGCTTTTTGAAACCGCTGAAGAGTGTGTCCCACGAGCGGGTAACCATTGACGGTAATCATTGGTTTCGGAGTACGGATACCGGCTTTCCGGAAACGGGAACCTTCGCCCGCCGCGATGACTCCTGCGGAAACAGGTTTCACAGGAGAATATCCTCCAGTTCCATCAACGAGCGGATGACTATGTCATTCTTGCAGCAGGGCGCGAGGGGTTTGCCGGTTTTGGAATCAGAACGGAGACCTTTTCCTTTGAGCCAGATGTGAGGCATGTTGAGCTGTTTTGCTCCGCGCATGTCACGGGACACCGAGTCACCGACGAATAGCGCATGCTCCGGCGGTATGCGCAATGCTTTCAGCGCGGCACGGAAAATGCCGGGATCCGGTTTCAGATATCCGGCGCGGGTGGAATCCACGATTGTCCTGCAATATGGCGCAATTTTCAAATCGCGGCAGACTGTTTCCGCATTGCCGTAAAAGTTTGAAAGAATGGCAAGAGAATACCGCGTGGAAAGTTTGCGGAGAAGGGGAAGATTCCGGCGGATATATTTCATGGATTCCGAGCGGAACTCACCGGCGATCTTCAATGCATTTTTCCGGTTGGGTTGTCCGGCCTTTTCAAGCAAAGTGGTTGCCTGCAATTCGAGCGTCTGCCTGAAATTCTCGCGGTCCAACCCGCGCGCAGTAAGATAATCATCCGCTTCAAAAAACAATTTTTGAAATGTTCTGAAAGACCATCGATACCCCGCCCGACGGTAAATAGGGTAATAACGTTCCTTCCAGTTGACACCGTCGGAATCGAGCGTGCCGCCGAAATCGAACAGGACAGCGCGGATATTTTCAGCGCGCAATGGATTCATAAAATGACTCGTACCGTGAAACCATTTTGGCCATTGTAAATTCGGTTGAGACTCTTTCGTATGCACGGGCGCCCATGCTGTTCCTCATCTCCGGATTCCGCGCTATTTTCAGAATACCGTCGGCAAGCGCATTCGCATTGTTCGGCGGAACCAGCAGCCCGTGCTCCTTGTTGACTATCAGGTCCGTAGTCCCTCCAACGGATGTGGCGACAATGGGTTTCTTCAATGACATGGCTTCAAGCACAACATTGGGCATGCCTTCCCAGCGGCTGGCCAGGACAAAAATATCGAGAGAGGAGATAAAACTGGCCGGTTCGCGGACAAGTCCCGCGAATTCCACCGAGGAGGATATGCCCAGCCGCTCGGCAAGATTCTGCAGACGCGCGCGTTCCGGACCGTCGCCGCCGACCACAAACCTGCAGCCGGGACTTTGTTTCAGCACAAGCGCGACTGCGCGGAGAAAAATATCCATACCTTTCTGCGCGTGCAGACGACCGAGCGTGCCGATACGGAGCATGGCATATGACTCTGCGTTCCGTTGAACGGGCGGAGCGGCCAACTCGATACCGTTATGAATGAGAACAAGTTTGCTTTCCGGAATTCCAATCTGTTCAGCGGCGAATTTT
>CAYHWZ010000066.1:0-9388 GCA_964359975.1 uncultured Elusimicrobia bacterium
TATCGCGGGTTTCAATATATACACAACCAGCGCAAGCATCCAGATCAATTCGAATGGAAATCCTGCGGGCACGCGCATAGTCATCACTACGGGGAATTTTGAAGCGGCATCTTCTTCGGCAAGCACATTCAGCGCGGGTGTAACTACGGTGACGATATTCTCTCTGATTCCCAACACAACGTATTTGATTCAGACACGGACACTTAATTTCCAGAATGTGCCCAGTTCGGCTGCGGCGCTGGTGATATCGTCGGCCACGCTGCCGAGCGAACCGGTCACAAGCGCGTTCATAGCGGTGAATGTTTCCAGTTTAACGATGAGTTGGAGCGCGAACGGGAATTCTTTGATAACGCCGACGAGTTATCAGGCGCAGATTTCGACGGATATCGGGTTCGGGGTTAGTTCGGCGAGCGAGACGTATGTGCTGCAGGTTACGAGCATTACGCTGAGCGCAAACACATCTTATTATTTCAGAGTGAGAGCTGCGGGCGTGGGTAACAGTGTGAGCAATTATGACACGGTGATTGCGACTTATACGCTAGCTGCGGCGCCGGGTGTTGTGAGTTATACGGTCAACCGCACCTCGATTGTCGTGGTGCTGGCGCCGAACGGGAATCCGAACGGGACAACGATTGCAGTCACGACCGGCGCGTTTGAGGCGAGCTGTTCGTCCGCGGTAATCACGGTGAACGGTAACACGACGCTGACACTGACAAATTTAAGACAGAACACTTCGTACACGGTGAAAACACGGACGGTGAACTTCAATAATCTGGGTTCGTCGCAGACTGTGGCGGCGACTACGACGACTTTGACAGGCGGAGTGACGATTACGGGATTCAATGTTTATACCACGAGCGTGACTGTGACATTGGGCGCGAACGGGAACGCGAACGGGACGCAGATACTGGTTTCCACCGGCGCGGGCGGCAATTATGCGGTGACGTTGTCTTCCGTCGGTAAAATAGCGGGGGCGAGCACGTCGCTGACAATCTTTAATATGTCCACCAACACGGCTTATGCCATCCAGGCCGGCAACCTTGAAGTGGACAATTCAACAGTTTCTTCTGCGGTGACTGCGTCCACATACACACTTTCTGTACCGCCGACACTCACCAGTTTTGTGATGTACTACACTTCGCTCACCGTGACTCTGGGACTGAACACGAACCCGGCGGGAACTACGCTGGAAATTTCCACCAATGACTTTACCGCGGGCAGTTCGTCCATGGGAGCGATTACTACGCTCACGCTTTCCAATCTGGTTGCAAATACTACTTACACTATCCGGGCCCGGTCTCAGACGGGAACAGGGACTGGTTCGCCGAGCGCGAGCATACTGGTTGCGTCCACGGCAACGTTTGCGTTAACACCGGGCGGGTTTACGGCTATCAGTGGGTCGGACCTGGTGGGAGTTTCCTCTATATCTGTGACATGGACTGTAAACAACAATCCGCTGGTGCCTTTGACCAGTTATCAGATACAGTCTTCTACCGACATCGGCTTCGGGGTATTTGCAGGCAGTTTAACTTATGTGCTGACATTGGCCAGCCAGACATTGTCTGCGAACACATCCTATTATTTCCGCGCGGCGGCGTACAATGTTGGCGGAGGACAAAGTCCGTACAACGCGGTGATTGCGACATTCACGCACGCTAAGTCGCCGGGTGTGAACAGTTTTGTGGTGAACAATACGAGTATCACCGTGACGCTGACTGCGAACGGGAATCCTGCAGGCACGGTGATTGCCATTACCACGGGAACCGGCGCGAATGAATTTACCGCAACAAGCAGTTCAGTCAGCGTGCTGGGCGCGGGAAACACCAACATTGTCATCAGTAATCTGGCGCAAGGAGTTGCCTACACAGTAAAAACGCTCGCGGTGAATTTCAACAATCTACCGAGTTCCGCGACGACAGTGGCCTCAACCACAACTCTGACCAGCGGAGTGACAGTTGCAGGATTTAATGTGTATACGACCAGCGCATCGGTGCAAGTCAACGCGAACGGTAACTCGAACGGGACACAGATTGTAGTTTCAACAGGCGCTGCTGGCGACTTTGCGGTAACGCTTTCCTCTATCGGCAAGGTCGCAGGTTCAGTGACCACGCTGACAGTCTTTAATCTTTCCACTAATACAGCATACGCTTTCCAGGCCGGGTCGCTCAGCGGCGCGTCCACTCCGACTACGGTCGTCACCGCGTCCACTTATACATTGTCTGTACCGCCGTTGCTGACCAGTTTTGTGATGTACTACACTTCGCTCACTGTGACTCTGGGGCTGAATACGAATCCGGCAGGCACTACTTTGGAAATTTCCACCAATGACTTTACCGCGGGCAGTTCGTCCATGGGAGCGATTACTACGCTCACGCTTTCCAATCTGGTTGCAAATACTACTTACACTATCCGGGCCCGGTCTCAGACGGGAACAGGGACTGGTTCGCCGAGCGCGAGCATATTGATTGCGTCCACGGCAACATTCGCGTTCACGCCGGGCGGGTTTACGGCCATCAGTGGGTCAGACTTGGTAGGCGTTTCCTCGATTTCAGTCACATGGACTGTCAACAATAATCCGCTGGTACCTTTGACCAGTTATCAGGTGCAGTCTTCCACGGATATTAACTTCGGGGTGTTTGCAGCGAGCCAAACTTATGTCTTGACATTGGCCAGCCAGACATTGTCGTCGAACACTTCCTATTATTTCCGTGCGGCGGCGTATAATCGCGGCGGCGGACAGAGTCCTTACAATACTGTGATTGCCACATTCACTCATGCGCGCTCGCCGGGCGTGAACAGCTTTGTGGTCAGCAGCACTACCATCTCGGTACTGCTCACAGCAAACGGCAATCCTGCGGGCACGGTGATTGCCATTACTACCGGAACCGGAGGTAATGAATTCAGCGCAACGAGCAGTTCGGTTAGCGTGCTGGGCGCGGGTAACACGAATATCCTCATCAGCAATCTTGCGCCTGGCACTGCTTATACGGTAAAAGCGCGTGCAGTAAACTTCAACAATCTGCCAAGTTCCGCGACCACAGTTGCCTCGACTACCACTTTGGCTGGCGGAGTAACGATTACCGGATTCAATGTGTACACAACCAGCGCAGCGATTCAAATCAATGCGAACGGGAATCCTAACGGCACGCAGATTGTAGTGTCCACGGGTTCGGTGGGCGACTTTGCGGTGACAAATTCTTCCATCGGCAGGATATCTGGTTCGCCGACAACTTTGACAATTTTCGGTCTGTCCACTAACACGGCTTACGCGTTCCAAGCAGGCGCGCTCAGCGGAATATCCACTCCGACTACCGTGGTAACTGCGTCCACTTATACATTGTCCGTACCGCCGTTACTCACGAGTTTTGTGATGTACTACACTTCGCTCACTGTGACTCTGGGACTGAACACGAATCCGGCAGGCACTACTTTGGAAATTTCCACCAATGACTTTACCGCAGGCAGTTCGTCCATGGGAGCGATTACCACGCTTACGCTTTCCAATCTGATTGCCAACACCACTTACACTATCCGGGCACGGTCGCAGACCGGGACGGGCACAGGTTCACCGAGCGCGAGCATATTGATTGCGTCTACGGCCACGTTTGCGTTCACGCCGGGCGGGTTTACGGCGATTAGCGGATCGGATCTGGTGGGAGTTTCCTCTATATCCGTAACCTGGACTGTCAACAACAATCCGCTGGTGCCTTTGACCAGTTATCAGATACAGTCTTCTACGGATATTAACTTCGGGGTGTTTGGAACAAGCGAAACCTATGTGCTGACATTGGCCAGCCAGACACTGTCGTCGAACACTTCTTACTATTTCCGTGCGGCGGCGTACAACCGCGGCGGCGGGCAGAGTCCTTACAATAATGTGATTGCCACATTCACTCATGCGCGCGCCCCGGGCGTGAACAGCTTTGTGGTCAGCAGCACTACCATCTCTGTCCTGCTCACTGCAAACGGCAACCCTGCGGGCACGGTGATTGCCATAACCACGGGGACCGGGGCTAACGAGTTCAGCGCGACGAGCAGTTCGGTCAGTGTGATGGGTGCGGGAAATACCAACATTCTCATCAGTAATCTTGCTGTCGGCACTGCATACACGGTGAAAGCGCGGGCAGTGAACTTCAACAATCTGCCGAGTTCCGCGACGACAGTGGCCTCGACCACAACTCTGACCAGCGGAGTGACGATTGCCGGGTTTAATGTGTACACAACCAGCACAGTATTCCAGATAAACGCAAACGGGAATCCCAACGGAACTCAGATTGTAGTGTCCACGGGTTCGGCTGGACACTTTGCAGTGACGCTTTCATCCATCGGCCGGATATCCGGGTCGCCGACAAATCTAACTTTGTTTGGTTTGTCCACCAACACGGTTTACGCATTCCAGGCCGGCTCGCTAAGCGGCGTGTCCACACCGACCACCGTGGTAACTGCTTCTACATACACACTCTCCGTTCCGCCCACTATCACGAGCTTTGCGATGTACTACACTTCGCTCACCGTGACACTGGGACTCAACACAAATCCGGCAGGCACCACGCTGGAAATTACCACGAGCGCGTTTGAAACGAGCAGTTCTTCTTCCGGCGGCGTGACTACATTGACGATTTCAAATCTGTCCGTCAACGAATCGTACACACTGCGCGCCAGGTCGGTGAACGGGAACAATTCCGCGAGCGCATCCATTTTGGCCGCGTCAACTGCCACGCTTCCCAACAAACCGGTGAACCTGGTTTTCACCTCAGTCTCGACGACAGCCATCACCGTAAGCTGGGGCAGCAACGGCAACCGGCTCACACCGCCGACGAGTTACCAGATGGAAGTTTCTTCAGGCGATGCCAACTTTGCCGGGACACAGCCGGTCAGTTCCAGCATCACGTTCCTGACTTCCGCGTCCACAACATCGCTGCAATTGGGCACTACCTATTATTTCCGAGTATTCACATTCGGCGTTGGCGGGAGCACGAGCGCGTACAGTTCGGTGATATCCACTGTTCCGGGCGTCAGCATACTCACTGTGCCGAGCACCGCGTCGGCGTTATCTGTAACAGCGGTTTCCACCGGCCATGTCACTTTCAGCTGGACGGACAATGCCGGCAGCGAAGACGGGTTCAGAGTATTGAATTCAACTTTTGGAATATTGGGAACTGTCGGCTCAAATGTCACATCACTCAGCGTAACGAACCTGACGCCGGACACACTGGTTCAGGCAAAAGGAGTGGTCGCGTTCAACTCCGCGGGCGCGTCCACATACACTGCAACGCTGAGCAGCTACACCCTGGCCCGTCCTCCGACCAGTCCGGCGGTATCCGCGGTTTACAGAATTTCCATATTGGTCAGCTGGAGCACCAACACAAACCCGTCGTCGGTAATTTACGAAATTTCGCAGTCAACGGATAATTTTGTCTACGGACCGGGAATATCCACACCGATACCATTCGCCTCCTCATTGATAAGCCCCTATGCTGAAATACCGAACCTCGCGTCCGGCGGCACGTACTACTTCCGGTTCCGTGCGCGCAACAGCGATGGCGTGGCCACAGATTTCAGTTCATCTGTTTCCGGCGTTACGCGCGCCACGCTCGCCTGTGAAACGCTCACGCAGGACGCCGGCGCTACCACTGTTAACACGTATCCGTGCGCGCCCATCACCAACACTGTTCTGCAGGACGGCTCCACAAGGCAGACTGTTCTGGCCAAAGAGCCCACTACCGTCACTTACGGCAACGGCATAAAGCTGGAAATTCCGACGAATGTTGCAGTGACCATCATCACGACCGCAGATGGTATCCAGATGACCAGCACAATGACCATCCCCACTTCCTGCGGCGGCGTCATAGTGTATCCGGATCCCGGGACTGTAAGGATAAAATGTTATCCCGACTCATTCTTTGTGGATGCATCGTCCAGTTCCGACGGGACCGCGCCGAGCGTGAGCGCAAGCATATTGCCGACGTCGACCAAAACCGTAGAATTCACCCTGAACCCGCCCGGCGGCGCATTGAAACTTTCCATCCCGCCCGGCTCGTTCTGCGGCGGCGATGCCAGACTGCGCGTGAAGGTGGCGGAATCCCTGCCCAAAGAAACCGCCAGTTCCGCCGGAGCACCTGTGAAAGGTACCGGTATCGGACTGGAAATTGATTTGGAAAAAGGGTGTCAGCCGCAGAATTTTGCGGGCATCACCATGAATTACCGTGCGTCCGACATTGCTTTGCTCGACCCGGATTCGCTCGTGATTGCGCGGTTCGACGAATCCAAGGGAATCTGGCTGCTCCTGCCGTCAAGAACAGATCTTGCGAACAAACGGGTATTCGGCAACACCAACCATTTCAGCCGGTTCCAGTTGATGGGAGTCAACGCCGCGCTGAACGTGGACCAGGCCGTGGCCAATCCCAACCCTGTCCGGTTCAGCCGCGGACACACCAAGACCATTTTCTCGAATTTGAGCGTGAACGCGTCAGTTAAAATTTACACTTACCTCGGCGAACTGGTACGCGAACTGCGCTCAGACAGCCGCGGCCAGGCGGAATGGGACGGACGGAACGCGGCAAATGAAGAAGTCTCCACCGGCGGTTATCTCGTGCTGGTCGAAGGCGAAGGCACCAGAAAAGTGCTGAACGTGGCGGTGGAACGATGATACGTAAAATGTCATTCTCCCTCGCGATAACTTCTGTTCTCTTCACCATACTTTCGGCGGAATTTGCTTTTGCCATCAACCCGGGGGTGGGCACGAGCGGCGCGCAATTCCTGCGCATGGGGGTCAACGCGCGTGCCATTGCCATGGGCGAAGCATACTCCGCAGTTTCCGAAGACGCGTCGGCGCTTTACTGGAACCCTGCCGGACTCGGACTGCTCGACAAAAAGTCGCTCTCCATGATGCACTCCTCATATTTGCAGAACATATTCTACGACTATGGTTCCTACGCGCACCCTTTGTCAAAATACGGCACAGCCGCTGTCAGTTTCCAGTACCTTTCATCGCCGCGCATCAACCAGACTGACGATGTCGGCACAGACCTGGGAACTTTCAGAATATCTGAAAACGCATTCACTCTCGGATACGGCAAATATTTCGCCGGACCGCGCGTGTCCGCAGGGTTCAACGGTAAATTCATCCAGTCAAAAGTCGTTGAGACCGCCACGGCCTTTGCGGCAGATATCGGATTCATCTGGTACCCGTCGGACAAAATGCAGTTCGGCGCCGCGGCCCAAAACATGGGAAGCCGTCTCCAATTTGTGAAAAAGTCCGAACCCCTTCCGTTCAACCTGAAATTCGGTTCTGCTTTCAGATATTGGAAACCTCTGCTCACCACGCTCGACATGAATTTTCCCAGAGACAATGACCCGTTTGCGGCTTTCGGGTCGGAATACAAATACAATATCGGCCAGAAAATGTCCGTGTCCGGCAGAATCGGATTCAACAGCCGCACCACGTCCGACATCAACGGAATAAACTCTTTCAGCACAGGTATCGGGTTGGCGTTCGGCGCATTCGAATTTGATTTTGCCTGGGCCCCGTTCGGGCAGCTCGGCAACACCTACCGTTACGGCCTTACCGCCAGATTTTAAGACACTGATTCACCGACGGAAAACTTGCGGACATTCTTGCGGACAGGGCGCAACTTCTGCTATACTTATTAGATTGGATTCTCTGCCATAATACCATAAATATATTGCAATGAAGATACTGTTCCTTACGCACGTGTTTCCATTCCCGCCCAACGACGGGATGCGGTCCACCTGTTTTCAGCTGGTCAAACATTTGTCAAAGAACCACGACACCGCGCTCCTCAGCATGATCGAGTCCGAAGACGAAAAGAAATTCATCCCGGAAATGAAAAAATGGTGCCCCAAAGTCGAGACCGTGCTCCACACAGTACCGCGTTCCCCCCTGCTCCGGATAGTGAACACACTTTTTAAGAAAATCCCCTTTTGCGTAGAACAGTTTTATTCCCCCGCGTTTGACGCCAAACTCAAAGAAATGCTCCGCGACGGACAATACGACGTGGTGCACATGCTCTCTGTCAACATCACCGGATATCTGGACACGTTCGGAGACACGCCGGGACTGTTTTTCCCCCACGATTCCGTTTCCATGCAGTTCCGCCGCAACGCGCAAAAAGAGCCGCGTCTCCTGCGCAAACTTTACCTTTACGCCCAGTCTGTAAAAATGAAATGCTATGAAAAGGAAGTCATCCACAAAGCCGCCAAAACCGTGGTCGTCTCCGACGTGGACCGCAAATGGATATCAGAGTTTCTGCCGGACAACACGATTTCCGTCATACCCGGCGGCGTGGACCCGGACATGTTCAAACCCATGGACACAGAATCCAAAATCCCGACCGTCATATTCCGCGGAGTGATGGAGTTCATCCCCAACATAGACGCCGCGCTTTATTTTCACCGCGAAGTCATGCCGCTGGTTTTGAAAGAAATCCCCGACCTGCAATTTTACATCATCGGCAAAAATCCGCCGGAGGAAGTGCAACGTATTCACGACGGCAAACACATTTTTGTGACCGGACTCGTGGACGATCTCCGCCCGTACATGGCGCAGGCCGCGGTTCACGTGTGCCCCATGCGCAGCGGGTCAGGCATGAAAAATAAAGTGCTCGAGGCCTGGTCCATGGAAAAACCTGTAGTGGCCACATCGCTCGCCTGCGACGGCATTGACCTCACACCCGGCAAACATCTTCTCACAGCCGACACCCCTGCGGAATTCGCCAAATGCGTCGTGGAACTCTTTAAGAACCCCGCGCTCCGCAAACAACTTGGTCAGGCCGGCAAAGCGCTTGCCGTGGAAAAATATACCTGGGCATACGTTGCCACCCTTTTTGAAAAAGTGTACCGCGACATGATCGCAAACCGTAAAACAAACCAAAGGAGCGGACCGCTGAACGTGCCGAACATCATCCGTCAGCCCGCAAAGGTGTAACTTGAAATGAAATTTCTTTTTCTTTATTGGAACCATCCCGTAGAACCGCTCGGACTCATGTACCTTTCCGCCGTGCTGAAAAAAGGCGGACATTCCACCAAACTCGGCATCATCGGCGGAGACATGGACCTCGGTCAGGTAGTCGCGGACTACAAACCTGACGTACTGGCCGCGTCTGTCATGACCGGCAGTCATATCGAGTTCATGAAACTCGCGTCGGAACTGAAGAAGAGGCACAAGTTTATGACCATGATGGGCGGTTCGCATCCCACATTCCACCCGGAAGTGCTCAGCGAATTTGAAGATGCGGATTTTGTGGTACAGGGCGAAGCCGAAGAAGCCGTGCTCGAACTTGCCAACGCCCTGCAGAACGGAACCGACACCACTCAAATTAAGAATATCTGGACGAAGAAAGACGGTAAAATTTACAAAACCGAAATG
>CAYHWZ010000067.1:0-9377 GCA_964359975.1 uncultured Elusimicrobia bacterium
CCACAGCGCTCAATCCCGGACTGATCCGTCCGGTGGGCGACAAGAATTATGTGTGCGTGGTGATGCCGATGAGACTTCAGTGAAAAAAGTAGAACAAAAAGCGCCGGAACCTATTTCAAAACTTTTGCCTGTCTGGATGGATAAGCTGGGTATAAGCGCGAAAAGCATTGCGGCTGCGGCGCTGGTGGAGCAGAGCTTGTCCGAACTCCAGCCCGGCGCTCATGTAGTGGCGCTGAAAAAGAACCGCATTTTTGTGGAAGTGGAAAGTTCCGTCGAAGCGCATGAACTGAACTTTAAGAGAAAAGCGATTTTAAAAATGTTTGAACCCGGATTCATAGACGAGACGGTCCGTCGGCGGACTCCGGACCTTAAATTTGTTGTGAAAGGAACTCCCGAAACATGCCTAAAATAAAAGAAGAAGAATCACAGGAAAATAAAACGCGCAAAAGCGCCGCTGAATACGACGCGTCGAAAATCCAGATTCTGGAAGGGTTGGACCCTGTACGGAAACGTCCGGCCATGTATATCGGGTCAACGGGTCTGCAGGGACTCCATCACCTGGTCTACGAGGCAGTGGACAATTCCATTGACGAAGTGCTGGCCGGGCATTGTAAAAATATCGACGTCATTATTCACGCGGACAATTCCGTGACTGTGCTGGACGACGGGCGCGGCATCCCGGTTGACCCGATGAAAGACGTCAAAGATCCCCGGTACAAGAACAAACCTGCTTTGGAAGTGGTAATGACAACATTGCATGCGGGCGGCAAGTTCGACCACGACGCGTACAAAGTTTCCGGCGGTCTGCATGGAGTGGGCATATCCGTAGTGAACGCGCTATCTGAAGATATGGCGGTGGAAGTGTACCGCGACGGCAAAATTCACCGTCAGGAGTACAAGCAGGGCAAAATCCAGGGACCGGTGAAACAGACCGGCAAGAGCGACGACCGCGGCACGCGCGTGACATTCAAGCCGGACCCGGAGATTTTCGGGCAGAACAAATTTTCTTTCGACACGCTGTCCAACCGTCTGCGCGAACTGGCATTTTTGAATGCGGGCACGCGCATCACCATCATAGACGAGCGCGACGACAAACAGCACACCTTCAATTACGAGGGCGGCATTGTGCAGTTCGTCAAGTATCTGAGCGCGAACAAGACCGTGCTCCATGCGGAACCGGTCTATTTTTCCAAAGAAAAAGAAAGTATCGTGGTAGAGGCGGCTCTGCAGTACAACGACGGGTACAACGAGCAGGTGTTCACTTTCGTCAACAATATCAACACGATTGAAGGCGGCACGCATTTGGCAGGGTTCCGCTCGGCTTTGACGCGCATTGTCAACCGCTACATAGCACAAAAAACGCTCAACAAGGGCACTGAATTGCGTTTGACCGGCGACGATGTGCGCGAGGGTCTCACGGCTGTGATTTCCGTCAAAGTGCCCAATCCGCAATTCGAAGGGCAGACCAAGACCAAGCTCGGGAATTCCGACGTGGAAGGCATTGTGGAATCAGTGGTAGGCGACATGCTCGGCACGTTCCTCGAAGAAAATCCCGGCACTGCGCAGAAAATCTGTCAGAAGTCCATTACAGCGGCGGAAGCGCGTGAAGCGGCCCGCAAAGCGCGTGAATTGACCCGCAGAAAAGGCGCGCTGGACTCGGCGTCGTTGCCCGGCAAACTGGCGGACTGTCAGGAACGCGACCCGGAAAAATGCGAACTGTACATTGTCGAGGGAGATTCTGCCGGCGGGTCAGCCAAACAGGGGCGCGACCGGAAGTTTCAGGCAGTGCTGCCGCTCAAGGGAAAAATTTTGAACGTGGAAAAATCCCGTTTGACCAAAATGCTGGCCAACGAGGAAATCCGTACCATGATCACAGCCATCGGGTGCGGCGTGGGTAAAGAAGAGGTTGTAGTTGAAACTGCGGAAGGAGCTGCTCCTACCAACGGCGGGTCGAGTTCATCCTCATCCGGCGGGGGATTGGATTACAGCAAACTGCGGTACCACAAGATCATCATCATGACAGACGCGGACGTGGACGGTTCGCATATCCGCACGCTTTTGCTTACGTTCTTTTACCGTCAGATGCTGCCGTTGATTGAGAAGGGGAACATTTATATTGCGCAGCCGCCGCTGTTCAAAATCAAGAAAGGAAAAAAAGAAAGTTACATTGACAGCGAAGATGCGCTGAACGAACTGCTCATCGAAGAAGGGCTGGACGCGGCGGAAGTGACGCGGTTCAACAAAGGCAAGCTCGGCGACAAACTGGAAAAAAGCGAACTTAAAAATATTCTCAAATGGCTGACGGAACTGGAATCTTTGAAATCAAAACTTTCGCGGAAAGGGGTGAACTGGCAGACGTTCCTGAAATTCCGCGCGGAAGACAAGCTTCCGATTTACCGTCTCGACCAAGAATCAGGAGAACCGCTCTATTTCTTTACTGAAAAGGAATGGAAGAAAGTTGACGCTGAGAACCGAAAAGCGCGCCACGAGCGGATAGCCGCTGAAAAGAAAGCTTCCGGAGAAGAACTGCCGGACGTGATGGAGGAAGATCAGGATCCGAATGCCAAAGAGCTGTGGGAAATCCGCGAGATTGCCGGGCTGCTCAAAAAACTGGAAAACGCCGGCCTGGATGTAGTCTCGACGGAAAAGGACCCCAAACCTATTTACCGGATTACGTCCGGGCAGAAAGAAATCGATGTGGTGGATTTGGAACAGTTCCTCGAAACCATGAAAGAAATCGGACGCAATGAAGCCACTATCCAGCGATACAAAGGGTTGGGTGAAATGAATCCGGTACAGCTTTGGGAAACCACCATGGACCCGGCCCGCCGCAAAATCCTGCAGGTGAAACTGGATGATTTGGTTGAAGCGGAAAATGTTTTCACCACTCTGATGGGCGACAAAGTTGCGCCCCGCCGCCTGTTCATCGAGCAGAACGCGCTCGAAGTCAGAAACCTCGACATATAATATCCCCATGACCGAACCTACTCAAAACCAACCGCGTCAGTATGTCAATTTCCGTTTTTTCCGTGTGAGACCGGAATGGAGACTCTTGCCGGAAAAAGAGCGCGAATCCGGCAGACAGGAATTTTTGAAAACGGTCAAAAAGTACAGTGAAAAAATGATTGTGATTTCGTACACTACGCTCGGTATCCGCGCGGACTGCGATTTCATGATTTGGAGTATCAGTTACCGTCTGGAAGATTTCCACGAGTTCAGCAGGGAAGCGAATATGACCGGGTTTGGCAGATACATTGAGCCGGTCTACTCCTATCTCTGCATGACGCGCCGGTCGCTGTACATTGACAAGATATCGCCGGAACACGGGGAATCGCGCACGCGCATTCTGCCGGGCAAGTTTCCGTACATTTTTGTGTACCCATTTGTGAAAACGCGCGACTGGTACCAACTGCCGCTGGAAAAAAGGCAGGAGATGATGGACGGACACATCCGTGTCGGCAACAAATATCCGTCGGTAAAACTGAACACCACCTACTGTTTCGGATTGGACGACCAGGAATTCGTCGTGGCGTTTGAGACGGACAAACCTGCGGACTTTCTGGATTTGGTGATGGAACTACGCGAGTCCGCCGCGTCCAAGTACACGCTCCGCGACACTCCCACGTTCACCTGCATCAAAAAGCCGATAGAGGACATTGTAAACGATTTTTAACGACGAACTCGCAAAAAAAATCACACCCATACATTTTGTTCCCAAGTACTGTTCGCAGTGCGGGGGCAAAATGAAATCCAAAATTCCGGAACCCGGCGACCGCAAACGTCCGTGCTGTATTGAGTGCGGATTCGTGGCGTACATGAACCCTCAGGTCGTGGCCGGCGCCATTCCCGAACAGGACGGCAAAATAGTGCTGCTCCGGCGCGGCATTACACCGGCATACGGATTGTGGACATTTCCGGCAGGTTTTGTAGAATTAAATGAAACTGTTTCCGAAGGAGCCGTGCGAGAAACGCTGGAAGAAACCGGTATCCGCATAAAGACGCATGAAGCGGTCGGGCATTATTCCTACGCGAACGCCGGAGTGCTGGTGGTAGTGTTCCGCGCGAGTGTGCTTGGCGGCAAACCGCGCACTTGTCACGAAACGCTGGAGATATCACGGTTCACTGCGGACACAATTCCCTGGAAAGAGCTGGCATTCAAGAGCACGCGCGAGGCGCTGGAAGATTGGCAAAAATTAAAATGATAGCGGCAACATTGTGTTATGTGCGCAAGGGCGGGAAAACGCTCATGCTTCACCGCGTGAAAAAAGCCAACGATGTCCACGAGGGAAAGTGGAACGGTCTGGGCGGCAAATTTGAGTTGGGCGAATCGCCGGAAGAGTGCGTGGTGCGCGAAATCAGAGAGGAGTCCGGGCTGACTATTATAAAGCCGGACCTGCGGGGCATACTCACATTTCCCGGATTCGACGGCGAGCACGACTGGCTGGTGTTCCTATTTACAGCGGACAAGTTCCGCGGGAAACTGGACAAGAACTCCAACGAAGGCAACATCGAGTGGATACCGGATTCGAAACTGCTCAACCTGCCTCTGTGGGAAGGCGACCGTCTTTTCCTGAAGTGGCTGAAGAACAAAAAGTTTTTTTCCGCAAAATTTATCTACAAAAAAGGACGGCTGAAAAGTTATCAGGCCGTTTTCCATTAATTAACGGAGGCGACAAAATGTCAACGACGACATCGAGCACAGTGCGGCTGAAACAGTTCATCGGCGGCAAGTGGGTGGAAGGCAGCGGAGCTAAAGAGATACAGTCCCTGAACCCGGCGAACACGGACGAGGTAGTGGCAGTGGTCAAAGGCGCGGATACCAGCGATGCGAAACGTGCCCTGGACGCAGCTGAAGAAGCTTTTAAGAAATGGCGCAAAGTAACGCCTCCGGCGCGCGCGCGTGTGCTGGACAAAGTGGTGAAACTGGCCCGCGACCGCAAAGAAGAACTGGCGCGCGTGATGACGCGTGAAGAAGGCAAGATCATTTCCGAGTCGCGCGGCGAAATTGAAAAGGGAATCAATCTGCTCGAATGGTTCGCAGGCGAAGGTCTGCGGTTCATGGGACAGACTGCCCCGTCGGAACTGCCGAACAATTTTCTATACACTATCCGCGAGCCGCTGGGCGTGGTGTCTGTCATTACACCGTGGAATTTCCCTTGGGCGATCCCATGCTGGAAAATCGCGCCTGCTCTTGTGGCGGGCAACACGGTCGTGTTCAAACCTGCAAGCTTGACCATTCTCATGGCGCAGAAATTTGTGGAACTGTTTGCCGAGGCCGGGTTGCCGGACGGCGTGCTGAATCTGGTGATAGGGCCGGGTTCTGCGGTGGGTAACATATTGGTGGATGACCCGCGCGTGAGAGCCGTGTCGTTCACTGGCTCCAACAGCGTGGGCACAGGCGTGCACAAAAAGTGCGGCGAACGCGGGATACGCGTGACCTGCGAAATGGGCGGCAAAAATCCCTGCGTAGTGATGGACGACGCGGACCTGGACCTGGCATTGGCCGGAGTGATGCGCGGAGCGTTTGGTTCCACAGGACAGCGGTGCACAGCCACTTCGCGGCTGGTATTGCAGAACGGGATTGCGGACAAGTTTTTGGAACGTATCGTGGACGAGATGAAAAAAATCAAAGTGGGCGACGGTCTGGACGAATCCATCGGTATGGGACCAGCCGTGGACCAGGGGCAGCTCGACACGGATATTCATTACATTGAATCCGCGAAAAAAGAAGGCGCGAAACTGGTGTTCGGCGGCAAACGGCTCACCGACGGGAAAATGGCCAAGGGTTACTTTGTCGAGCCCACTCTGTTCGACAATGTTAAACCGTCCATGACAGTTTTCAAAGAAGAAGTCTTCGGGCCTGTGCTGTCAGTTACGCGCGTCAAAGACTTTGAAGAAGCTATGAAAGTGGCCAACGACTGCATCTTCGGACTGACCTCGGCGATTTACACGCGCGACATGACGACTGTGATGAAATTCACGGAAGAAATCGAAGCGGGTATGGTGCACATCAATTCGCCCACCATCGGAGGCGAAGCGCAGGTGCCGTTCGGCGGAGTGAAAGGTTCGGGAGTGGGCGACAAAGAGATGGCCAAAGAGGGCATCAACTTCTTCTCCGAATCCAAGACCGTGTTCGTGGACTATACCGGCGCAGCCCGGAAATCGAACATTTATTGAACAAAAAACCGCGCCATAAGTTCTCACACCTGGACACATCCGGACACGTGCGGATGGTGGACGTGGGCGCGAAACCGCAGACGGAACGGTACGCGCGCGCGTCAGCACAGGTACTGCTGAAGCCGGCCACAATCCGTGCATTGCGTTCACTCAAAAAGGGTGATGCTATTGCTGCGGCCCGTGTGGCTGGAATCATGGCTGCGAAAAAAACCGCTGCACTCATACCTCTCGCTCATCCCATCCCAATTACACATTGCGCAGTCGACATTTCAACGTCGTCGCGGGGTGTGGACATTTCCGCGACCGTGCGCACGAAGTCCGAGACCGGAGTGGAAATGGAAGCGCTTACTGCCGTGTCCGTGGCCGCGCTCACGATTTACGACATGATAAAGTCCGTGGAACGCGGCGCAGTCATAACCAATATCCGGCTCGAAGAAAAGTATGGCGGCAAGAGCGGGCATTATAAACGGCAGGGATGAGGGATGAGACCGTGAGGGATGGGACAAAGGCAAAAAAGAGAAAGATCCTTTCCGAGTCTGTTGTCTCATCCCTCTGCCTCGCCGGCAGGCAGGTCATCCCTCATCATTCATCCCTGCGGCACCAGTCCCATCACTTTTCCGTCGGTATCCTCACTTGTTCCACTGGATTTGCGAAACGGCACGGGGACGAATCGGCGCAGGCCATACGGGACATTTTGGCTCGCGAGAAAAATTTCCGCGTTATGCACTATCAACTGGTTCCGGACCGCAAGAGTTTAATAGTTAAAGTGCTCAAAGAATGGTGCGACAAGAAGAAACTGGACCTGATTCTCACCACAGGCGGCACGGGATTTTCCCCGACGGACGTCACGCCGGAAGCCACGCGGTCTGTAATAGAAAGAGAAGCTCCAGGAATGGCGGAAGCAATGAGGTTTTTTGCGTCAGATGCGCGCTTTCCCAAAGCGCGGGTCTCATCCCTCATCTCTTATCCCTCATCCCTGCCTTTTCTCTCCCGCGGCATCTGCGGCACGCGGAAGAATACTCTTATACTGAACCTGCCCGGTTCGCCGCGCGGTGTCCGCGAATCTTTGCACGCTGTGCTCCCTCTTTTGCCGCACGCGCTGACCCTGCTCCGCGGTTGAAGATTTACCTTGAAATTTGGGCTATTTCCGATATAATTAATAGGTACGTCCGGTTTGGACTTGGCAGTATGTTTTATAACCCCTTTTTTCAATTGCTGAATGCGGGGAAAGGTCTTTATTTGCCGTCCGCGAGAGAGAATGAACATTAAGAAATTGCAGCAAGGGTTCACATTGGTCGAGATCATGGTGGGTCTCCTCATCATTACATTTGCCTTTGCCACGCTGTCGGATGTGTTCACAACCATTACCAAAAGTATTTACACCAGCCGTACGCACTCGCTTGCCATGAACCTGGCTCAGGAAAAAATCGAGTCACTCAAAAATTTCAGCTATTACCGACTGCTCATTACCACGTGGTCGCGGGGGGACGAAAACTTTTCCGACGATATGATTTATGATGTCGGCACCACGGCGTCCTATTATCCGGAAGAGTCGCTGACTGTGGGGGGCGTGATTTTCTTAAGGCGTGTCTACGTGGAATATCTCAGTCAGGTAGGCGCTGATTTTGTGGGGCAGCCGTACACGTCTAACGATACCGGCATAAAGAGAATAACAGTGTACGTTGTATGGCAGGACGGGACTGTCTGGAAAAAAGTGGAACTGCGCAACCTGCGCAATAATCCCGACCGCGCGCAGCTGGATTTTCAGTTCACCGGGTTTATCACTTCCGGGACAGATCCAGCGGTGTATAATGCGCTGGTAGATTCGCTCGAGAATCCGGCGTATTCCGCGTACACGGATTCTAACGGTATGTACCGCTTTTCCGTTTCGCCAGGAACCTATACTTTGAGGGTTACTGCCACCGGATACTTTACCGCGCTGAGTTCCGCTTACGTGGTGGGAGTGGACGCGACAGGAACCACCAACCATAATTTCCGGCTTACCAAAATGGCCGTCGGTACCGTGCAGGGATATGCGTATCTGCGTAACCATCTCATTATGACGCAGATAGTGGTTGATAATACCGGAGCAGGAGCCGGACAAGAGTGGGTAGAACTATACAACCCGACAACCTACGAAATGCTTATTGCAAGCCGTGCAACAATTACATCTACATGGAACATTTTTTTTGTTACTGTGACTTGGTACGATACCAACGGACTCGAGCCCCCGTCGAACAATTCCAGATACATTATGGGAACTCCTGAAAAGCCGGCCAATGCCTGTGTATTCACCCAGTTTCGCAGCACTTCCAATAACTGGAATACCAATACCACGACGATAAGTATTCTTCCCGGGGCATTTTTTCTCATAGCAAATGTCAGTACCATCACCGTTGACACTGGTGCAGGCACATTTGAGAGAATCGCTGATGCCTATTATACCGGAGATGTCTTGGCGCAAAATCTGTCTGTCGGCGGAGTATTGGTAACAGGTTCGAGAGGTTATAACTATAAAGGGCGCACTGATTGGCACGACGGCTTTCAATGGGACGACAATGCAGGGAATAACCCTGCCAATAGTCCCGCGCGTGAAGATTATGGTTTATACTATGGGTATGAATATTTTAATTGCGGACTGGCATCTCTCAGCGGGAGAACGTTTCTAAGATATTCCATCCGTACAAATGGTCCGCAATCAAATAGTGCGGAATGGGCAAGTGTGCGATTGCGATCGGCCACTCCGTTCAGCGCCAATTGTTATGACCGAAACCTTCACGCTGACGGATATTATGGTTATGGAGGGGACTGGATGTATTGTCCGCCAGTAATTTCATATTTTGCGGAGTCGTCTTCCGGAGTGCTGAATTCGGATACAGTTATGCCCTGCTATACCGGCACGCCCGCGGTCGGGACCATTGTCACTGCCAACGATGGACTTTCCCTCGGAGCGACAGTGCAGAGCAACGGCTTTTTCAAAATGCTGGACGTGGCGACCGGCACATGGATATTCAGTTTTTCCAGCGGGACCTATTACCGAGAAATTTCCAGCGTGACAGTCACTCCCCAGCTTAGCACCTGGATACCGAACGGCATCACCGATATGCGGTGGCAGTTCCCCGCGATTTCAACAGGATTTGTCACCATTACCACAACAACTGATTATGGGTACATCAGCGGTGTGGTGAGCGACGCGACGC
>CAYHWZ010000068.1:0-7015 GCA_964359975.1 uncultured Elusimicrobia bacterium
AAGTATCCGCACGTAGACTATGTCTGCATCGACGAACCTGAAATGCGTCTGGCTCATCAGGACAAGTTCGGACGTTTGGAAGATCTGGTGCTGAAGACTGCACAGCGTATGAAGTGCGGGAACATTACGGTCACGCGCGGACATCTGGGATCATTGGTCTATTCGAAAAAACACGGATTCGCCGAGACGCCGATTTTTTCAAAGGAAATTGTGGACCGTGTCGGCGCAGGAGACGCATTTCTGGCGGTTACTGCTCCGTGCGTGGCAAAAGGTGTGCCTCCGAATCTGCTTGGATTCATCGGCAACGCTGTCGGCGCTCTGGCTGTGCGGATAGTGGGGAACCGTACTGCGGTGGAACCTACAGCGCTTTACAAGTACATCACTGCGCTTTTGAAATAAACTTAAGGAGAAATGAACATGGGTGACGGGAATTCAATCAATTATCTGAAAGGGTTGGGCGACGTTCTGCTCAAAATGGAAGCTTCCGACGGTAAGCAGGCGAAACTTTCGCTTGAGGCCGGTCTGGAGCAAGCTGTCAAAACAGTTGTGGGGCAGTCGCTTAAAAAGAAAAAAGTGATCTTTATCGGGAACGGCGGCAGCGCGGCCATTGCCAGTCATCAGTCCGTGGACTATTGGAAGAACGGAGGTATGCGTGCGATCGCGTTCAATGACACGAGTCTACTGACTTGTATCGGAAACGACTATGGTTATCCGTTTGTGTTTGAAAAACCCATCGAAATGTTTGCAGATGAAGGGGACGTGCTCATTGCTATTTCCAGTTCCGGCAAATCCGACAATATCCTGAACGGCGCGAAAATGGCGCGCAAAATGAAATGCCCTGTGATTACCATGTCCGGGTTCAAAAGCGACAATCCGCTCCGTTCGCTGGGAGACCTCAACTTTTATGTGCCTGCACCGACGGGCGCGTACGGGTTTGTGGAGATTGCGCACCTGACTTTGTGCCACTGCATTGTAGATATGATCATCGACCGGAAACTTATTCCTGTTTCCGCGAAGTAAATTCAAGAGGAGATCAAATGAAAGTACCTTTTTCGTATCTGAAAGAACAGTTTGCCCGTCCTGAACCTATCCTGAAAGATATCGGGAAGCTGGTCAAAACCGGCGACTTTACACTGGGTAAACAAGTGGCGCAGTTTGAAGCCAAGTTCGCCAAAGTCTGCGGCACGCGTTTTGCCGTAGGAGTGAATTCCGGTACGGATGCGCTTTTCTTGAGTTTGAAAGCTCTGGGTATCGGCGCAGGCGACGAAGTAATTACCATGCCGAATACGTTCATCGCCACGGTCGGCGCCATTGCAGCCAGCGGCGCCAAACCCGTATTTGTGGATTGCAACGACGAGTATGTGATTAACACAGACCTCATTGAAGCAGCCATTACATCTAAGACCAAGGCCATCATGCCTGTCCATTATGCCGGACATCCCGCGGATATGGCAAAGGTTCTGGCGATTGCAAAGAAGCACAGTCTGCGCGTGGTAGAGGACGCTTGTCAGGGAATATGTTCCTCCATCGATGGTAAAGTCACCGGCTCGTTCGGCGATGCGGGAGGATTCAGTCTGCATCCGCTGAAAAATATCAATGTCTGGTCCGACGGCGGTATCGTCACCACTAATTCTGAGCAGATTTACCGTAAATTGATTCTCTTGCGCAATCACGGCATGTCGAACCGCGACGAATATGAAATGTTCGGATACAATTCGCGGCTGGATACGGTGCAGGCCGTGGTGGGATTGCACATCATCAAAGATTTGGAAAAGATCACGCGCCGCCGCATTGAGAATGCGCGCGCGTACGATACCGGGCTGGCGGACCTCCGGCAGATAAAGTTTCCGCCGCGCCGCAAAAATGTCCGGTACGTGTATCATCTGTACATTCTGCAGGTGGAACGGCGCGACGAACTGCTCAGTTTCCTGAATAAGAACGGCATTGAGGCGAAGGTCCATTACCCGATGCCTCTGCATGTCCAGAAATGCTGCAGCGGTCTGGGATACAAAGCCGGTGATTTCCCTGTGGCGGAATCTCAGGCGCGGCGCATCATCACTTTGCCGGCGCATCAGCATCTGACGGACAAACAGATAAAGTTTACGATTGATAAAGTGCACGAGTTTTACGGAGGAAGGTAAACGAATATGAAAACAGTGATGATCACAGGCGGGGCCGGTTATGTAGGTTCCATATTGGTGCCGAAACTTTTGAAAAAGGGTTGGAAAGTGCGCGTGGTGGATACCATGTTCTTTACAGATATGGGACTCGCAGGTGTAAAATCAAACCCGGACCTTGAAATTATCGTCGGGGATATCCGTAAGGACGATATTCTGCAGAAAGGCACAAAAGGCGCGGACGCGGTCATTCACCTCGCGTCCATTTCCAACGACCCGTCGAGCGATCTGGATCCGAGTCTGACGCAGGAAGTGAATTTTGATGCCACTGTGAAACTGGTGAAGATTGCTAAAGAGAATGGGGTAAAGAGATTTGTCAATGCCTCTACAAGTAGTGTGTACGGTATCAAGGAAACTCCGAACGTGACTGAAGATTTGCCTCTGGAACCTCTCACGGTGTATTCCAAGACCAAGGCCGAAGCCGAACCTTATGTCGCGCGGGCCAACGGCGACGGGTTTACCGCAGTGACTATCCGTCCTGCCACGGTCTGCGGTTATTCTCCCAAAATGCGTCTGGACTTGACGGTCAATATTCTCACCATGTCCGCGCTGACAAAGGGAAAAATCACAGTGTTCGGCGGCGGTCAAAAGCGTCCCAACATTCATATCGAAGATATCACTGACTATTACGTGAATCTGCTGGAAATTGCGCCGGAAAAGATTGCGGGCAAGATTTTTAACGCAGGTTACGAGAATTTTACTGTCATGGAAATTGCCCAGATGGTGAAAGAGATCATCGGCAACAATGTGTCCATCGAAGTGACCCCGACCAATGATAACCGTTCCTATCACATTTCGTCGGCCAAGATTGAGCGTGAACTCGGACTCAAGCCCTCGCATACGATCAAGGATGCGGTTCTGGACATTAAGAACGCAAGTGAAAAGGGAAATCTGGACTGGAACGAAATCAACTTCTATAACGTAAAGAAAATGAAGACTCTCGTAGGTAAGGTCTGAAGACTGCGTTGAAAGTACCCTACATAGATCTTAAAACCCAGCACCGGACTCTTAAAAAAGAGATCGGGACCGCCTTGTCGCGCATTTTTACCGACGGGGATTTTGTGCTCGGTAGAGAAGTGGCGCGGCTTGAGGAAAAATTCGCGCAATATTGCGGCGTCAGGTACGCGGTGGGACTCAATTCCGGTACGGACGCACTTTTTTTTGCGATGAAAAGCGTGGGTGTGGGGCAAGGCGACGAAGTCATCACTGCGCCCAACTCTTTTTTGGCAACGGCCACTTCCATCCGCGCATGCGGCGCAAAACCTGTATTTGTTGACGTGCGCAAAGATCAGAACATAGACCCGTCGCTGATAGAGGGAAAAATAACGCGCCGCACCCGCGCCATAATTCCCGTGCATCTGACGGGTAAAGCCGCGGATATGGATCCTATTCTGCGTCTGGCGAAAAAGCGCGGTCTTGCAGTGATTGAAGATGCGGCCCAGGCCATTGGCACTGTGTACCGCGGCAAGCGTGCGGGGTCGTTCGGTATTGCAAACTGTTTCAGTCTGCATCCGCTCAAAACTTTGAACGCGTGCGGTGACGGCGGCATGATCACCACCGACGATAAAAACATCTATACGACTATCATGCAATACAGAAACATCGGCTTGAAGAACCGCACGGAATCCGATATCTGGGGTTTCAACAGCCGTCTGGACACGATTCAGGCCGCCATTGTCAACATTAAATTCAAATATCTCGACCAGTGGATAGCCGCCCGGCGGCGGAACGCGGATTATTACCGCAAACATCTTTCTGCGGTGGTGGAATGTCCCGGTGAAGAAAGTGTTGAAAAGTGCGCGTACCATTTGTTTGTAGTTCAGGCGGAGCGTCGGGATGAACTGCAGGATTGGCTGTTGAAAAACGGTATTGAGACCAAGGTTCATTATCCGATACCCATCCATCTGCAGAAATGTGCAAGAGAACTCGGATACCGGAAAGGCGATTTCCCCATGGTGGAAAATCAGTCGAAGCGGATTTTGAGTCTGCCGATTTATCAGACGTTATCAAAAAGGCAGATGGATTTTGTGATTGAGAAGGTGCTGTCTTTTTACCGTCGAGGGTAAAAGAAGGAGATATAAATGTTTCAGAACATGGGTTTTTGGGATTGGGTCATTATTTTGGGTATTGTGCTGATTTTTTTCGGCGGACGTTTGCCGGATGTCGCCAGGTCGCTGGGCAAATCCATCTCGCTTTTTAAGAAAGGGCTCAAAGAGGGAGAAGATGAACTGAAGAAGTCCATTGAAGATGGCGGCAGTTCACCCGACTCTCAGACCAAACCGCCCGAACCTAAAGTCTAAGCAGATTTTTCGTTTCACTCCGCAGTTCTGTTCTAGGTTTCATTGATGGAAGATACGCCCCGTCCTTTTTTCGATCATTTGGAAGAGTTGAGAAACCGTCTGCTGACTTCGCTTTTGTTTGTCGTTGCGGCAACGGCGGTGAGCTGGTTCTACGCGGACCGCGTGCTGAAAGTAATGGCGCTTCCGGTGGGTCGTCTGGTTTTTCTGCATCCGACGGAGGCGTTCTTTGTGCGGCTCAAAGTTGCTCTGGGAATGGGAGTGTTGGTTTCAGCGCCAGTGGTAGCATATCAAATCTGGAAGTTCATTGTAGTGGCTTTGAGTCCGGATGAAAAAGGCGCATTCTTCTGGATATTTCCAGCGTCATATGTTTTGTTTGTTGCAGGATTTTTTTTCGGATTCATTGTGGTGGTTCCGGCAGGGACAAAATTTTTGCTGAGTTACGGCACAGAGTATCTGGCCCCGATGATTTCTGTCGGCGAGTATATGAGTTTTGTCGGAAGTATTTGTCTCGTGTTGGGGTGTGTGTTCCAAATGCCGCTCGCGTCTTATTTTGCGGCGAGGGTTGGTGTTCTCCAGGCGGATTGGCTGTCTGAAAAAAGACGCATGGCAGTGCTGGTGATTTATGCGGCCAGCGCAATTCTCACACCGGGTCCGGATCCTGTGACGGCGATTCTGCTTGCTCTGCCGACTTACGTGCTGTATGAGTGCTCCATTATCACCGCACGCATTGCTGCGCGCTGAATAATTTTTTTCTCCGTGCTGTTGCATGTTGCGGAAAAAATATGTATAATTACAAAATTGGATTGAATGGATATATATGATTAACGTATCAATGAAGAGTCTCTTGGAAGCAGGCGTACATTTCGGTCACCAGACACGGCGGTGGAACCCGAAAATGGCGAAGTATATTTTTGGTTCCAGGAACAACATTCACATCATCGACCTTTCGAAAACAGTGAAGGAACTCAAGAAGGCATTGAAGTTTCTGCAGGACACTGCCGCTCAAGGGAACGAAATACTTTTTGTAGGCACTACGAAACAGGCGCAGGAGTCGGTGGGTGAGGCGGCTGTGCGGTGCGGAAGTCCTTATGTGAAAGAAAGATGGCTGGGCGGTATGCTCACCAATTATGACACGATTCAGAAATCCATCGGACGGCTGAAGGAAATTGAGCGCATGAAATCCGAGAAGATTTTGGATGTTCTTTCTAAAAAAGAGCGCGCACGGCTGGAAAAAACGCGGCTGCGTCTGGAAAAATCTCTCTGCGGCGTAAAAGATATGGACGGACTTCCGGCGGTGCTTTTCATTATTGACCCCATGGTTGAGATGACGGCCGTTATGGAAGCCAAAAAAATGTATATTCCCATCGTGGCGGTCTGTGATACGAACAGTAACCCGGACCTGATAGATTATCCGATACCCGGCAACGATGACGCTGTGCGGTCCATTAAACTTTTCTGCGGATATGTTGCTGATGCAATTTTGGAAGGCAAAGCCATGGCTGAAAAAGCCGGCGCAGACAAAACAAAAGATTCTGAAGGTCCAGTAAGCACAGGGGCTCCTATCACTGAGGAAACGTTTATGAACGCGCCTTCAGTCGGGGAGAGCAAAGTTGAGAAGAGCGCGGAGGTTCCGGCCAGCAAGGAAGAGCTTCCTGCCTGAAATTGTCAGACCCAAATTAAACTTCATTAGGTGACCATTACCATGTCAGCCATCACACCAGACCTCGTTCAGAAATTAAGAGAAAAAAGCGGAGCCGGAATTATGGATTGCAAGCGCGCGCTGGAGAATTCGTCCGGCGACGTTGAAAAGGCAATCCAGTTTTTGCGCGAAAAAGGCAAAGCTTCTGCTCAACAAAAAGCCGGACGTACGGCCCGTCAGGGGTTGGTCTGCTGCTGGGTAAGTCCGGACAAGAGCAAAGCTTCAATGGTGGAAGTGAATTGTGAAACAGATTTTGTTGCGCGGACTGCGGAGTTTCAGGAGTTTGCGCGCACATTGGCTAAATTGACCGCTGATTCAGGTATAACGTCTGCGGATGCGCTTCTCAAAATGACGTATCCCGGATTGAAAGAGACAGTTGACGCAGCGCTCAAAGAAAAGGTGGGGAAATTGGGCGAAAATATGCTTGTGCGCCGGGCCATCAGTTTGAGCGGGGATGGCAAGAGTGTGATAAGCCACTACGTGCATTCACCCATGGATAATGCACCGGACTGCGGCAGTCTCGGTGTTCTAGTCCGCGCGACCTGCGATAAAAAGTCCGACGAGGTCAGTGAGTCGGTCAGGGAAATTTGTCTGCAAGTGGCAGCGGCTGCGCCCAAGTGGTTAAGCAAAGAGCAGGTTCCGGCTGCAACTGTGGAAAGTGAAAAGGCCATTTACAAGGAGCAGTGCAAGCAGTCCGGCAAACCGGAAAAGGCCTGGGACAAGATTTTGGAAGGTAAGCTGAAAGATTTTTATCAGATGTTCTGTTTGTTGGAACAGCCCCATGTGAGGGACACCAAGAGCACAGTCCGGGCTTTGATTGAGAGTCAGTCCACTAAACT
>CAYHWZ010000068.1:7025-9225 GCA_964359975.1 uncultured Elusimicrobia bacterium
GATTACAGTTGCAGATTTTGCCCGATTCAAGTTGGGGGAAGAATAACATGTTGTTGCCGATTCCGGGATGACCCATCGGCGCATAGTTTTAAAACTTTCTGGAGAATCTCTCGCCGGCAATCTACGCTGGGGAATTGATCTCAAAGCCCTCTTTCAAATAGCCAAAGAAATCAAGCAAGCCCATCAGAAGCACGTGCAGATCAGCGTGGTCGTTGGCGGCGGAAATATCTGGCGCGGCGGTCGCGGGAAAGGTCTCGAATTGGACCGTATCATTGCGGACAATATGGGCATGCTGGCCACTATAATTAATGCGCTCGCTTTGCAGGACGCTTGCGAGCAGGTCGGTGTCCATACCCGTGTGCTCTCGGCTGTGGAAGTTGCCAAGGTCGCGGAACCGTTCATCCGGCGCCGGGCTCAGCGTCATTTGGAGAAAGGGCGCGTTGTGATTTTTGCCGCTGGTACAGGTAACCCCTATTTTTCGACGGACACGGCTGCTGCTCTGCGCGCGATTGAAATCGGCGCTACGCTCCTGCTTAAGGCTACGCAGGTGGACGGGATTTATTCCGATGACCCTCACAAGAATCCCAAGGCACGGCTATACAAGACGGTTTCTTATCAGGAGGCGATTCGGAAAAAGCTGAAAATCATGGACACGTCCGCCATCGCTCTTTGCCAGGAACATCATCTGCCGGTGCGCGTGTTCAATCTGCATAAGAGGGGAAACATAGAAAAGGCGATTGAAGGTCAGGACTTGGGCACACTCTTAAAATAATATGAATCCAATACAAAACGCTGAAGAACAAATGAAGAAAGTGATTGTGAGGATGCGGTCGGAATATTCCAGTATCCGCACCGGTCGCGCGCATGTGTCTCTGCTCGAAGGTATCAGGGTGGATTATTACGGAACGCCCACCAGCATTCAGCAGATGGCAAGCGTATCGGCTATTGACGCGAAGACTCTCGAAATCCGTCCGTGGGACAAGGAAGGTCTGCAGGCGATTGAACAGGCCATTCTAAAATCCGACCTGGGCATCACTCCGCTGAACGACGGTAAAGCTTTGAAAATCAGTCTGCCGACTTTGACCACTGAGCGCCGCACGGAACTGACCCGCGTGGTGCGTAAGCAGTCGGAAGAGTTCCGCGTGGCCATCCGGAACATCCGGCGGGACATTGTGGAAGAGCTCAAGAAAAGCGAAAAAGAAAAGAAAATCAGTCAGGACGATCTCCGACGGTCCGAACAGTCCATTCAGAAACTCACCGACACTTATGTCAAGCAGGCGGATGAGGTTCTGGCCCAAAAAGAAAAAGATATTCTGGAAGCCTAACTTGTCTGAAGAGGAACGACTGCTGAAAGAAATCCAGCGGAACCCTTTACCGCGCCACATTGCCATTATTATGGATGGCAACGGGCGTTGGGCAAAGAAAAGGGGATTGCCGAGGATTATGGGGCACCGCGCCGGTACTGAGAGTGGTAAAGAAGCGGTGAAAGCGTGCGGCGAGCTGGGTGTGACTGCTTTGACCTTGTTCACATTTTCGACGGAAAACTGGTCCAGGCCGCGCACGGAAATTGATGCGTTGATGAAATTGCTCTGTTCCATGCTCCGGCATGAAGTGTCGGAACTGGATAAGCGGGGCGTGCAGCTTCGGTCTATCGGCCGGATAGAGGCACTTCCGGAAAGTGTGCGCAAGGAACTCGACCGTGCAGCAGATGTGCTGAAACATAATGATGGTCTGATATTGAACCTTGCTTTGAATTACGGCGGACGTCAGGAAATTGTGGATGCGACCAACAAAATTTTGAAGTCAGGGGTCAGGACTGTGAACGAAAATACTTTCAACCGTTATCTTTATACCGCGGATTTGCCTGAACCGGACCTTCTGATCCGCACTTCGGGTGAACAGCGTATCTCCAACTTTCTGCTGTTTCAGCTTGCGTATGCGGAATTCTATTTCACTCCGACGCTTTGGCCTGATTTCCGGCGGGAGGATTTGTACCGCGCAATTCAGGAGTTTCAAAAACGCGACCGAAGGTTCGGCGGGACAGTGCCGGTTCCTCAGCGGTAACCATCCAATATGCTTTTGCCCAGATTTCTGACTGCTTTAATTGGTGCACCCATTCTGCTTTTGGCTGTTTGGTCAGGGCAGTTTCCTTTCGGCATCCTTATATTCGGGATAACAATGCTGGCTTTGTCCGAATACT